>JAWLHD010000035.1:0-15771 GCA_041690555.1 Anaerohalosphaeraceae bacterium | reverse complement strand
GGACGGTTATCGGGTGTGCGTGCTGGACAATCTGCTGTACGGCGGGGCGAGTCTGGTGGGGGTGTGGTCCGATCCGGGGTTTACGTTTGTGCGGGGGGACGTTCGGGATCGCAAGCTGGTGGAGGGACTTCTGGCGGACGCGGACGCGGTGGTGCATCTTGCGGCGATTGTTGGGGACCCGGCTTGTGCGCGGCATCCGCAGATGGCTCAGACGGTGAACCTTGAGGCGTCGCTGAATCTTCTGGAGGCGTGTCGGAACAGCGGGGTTTTTCGATTTGTGTTTGCGTCGACTTGCAGCAACTACGGTAAGATGAAGAACGCGGCGCATTATGTTGACGAGCAATCGGAGCTTCGGCCGGTTTCGCTTTATGCGGAGACGAAGGTTGCGGTCGAGGAGGCGGTTCTGAATTCGTCGATGACGCGGGACATGTGTGCGACGGCTCTTCGTTTTGCGACGGTGTACGGGGTGTCGCCGCGGATGCGTTTTGATCTTACGGTGAACGAGTTTACGATGGAGATGCTGACGCGGGGTCGTCTTGTGGTTTTCGGTGAGCAGTTCTGGCGTCCTTATGTTCACGTTGCGGACGTTGCGGGGGCGGTGAAGCTGGTGCTGGAGCAGCCTGCTGAGGCGGTGGACAACGAGGTATTTAACGTTGGTTCTACGGACCAGAATTTTCGCAAGGCTGAGATCGTTCGGATGATTCGGGAGCGTTATGCGCCGGAGGCGGTTATCGAGACGGTGCACAGGGACGAGGATCCGCGGGACTATCGGGTGAGTTTCGGCAAGATCAGGGAGAGGCTTGGCTTCGAGGCGGACCGGACGGTTGAGGACGGGATCGGCGAGGTTGCGCGGCTGATCGTGCAGGGGGTTGTTGCCGACTGTGAGAACCCCCGTTATCGAAACGTTATTGGGCCTCAGCCGGAAGAGATGGGCGCGGAGGCGGCGTTGTGTGCGTTATCAGAGGTTTTGCAGTGATGGGCACTGAATTGCTGACAGATGTGCGGCGTGAGGGCGAGACGGAGACGGCGATACCGCTGAGCGTGCCGGATATCAGCGGGAACGAATGGTCTTATGTCAAGGAGTGCCTCGATACGGGGTGGGTTTCTTCGGCGGGCAAGTATGTGTCGCTGTTGGAGGAGCGGATTTGCGGGGTGGTTGGCGTGCGGTATGCGACGGCTTGCGCGAGCGGCACGGCGGCTCTGCAGATTGCGCTGCAGATTGCGGGCGTGCAGGCGGGTGACGAGGTGGTGGTTCCGACGATGACGTTTATCGCGACGGCGAATGCGGTGCGGTACTTGAATGCAGAGCCGGTGTTCGCGGATTGCGACGAGTATTACAATATCGACGTCGAGAAGACGGTGCGGTTCATGGAGCGGGAGACGGTTTGGCGGAACGGGTACAGTTGGAACCGTCGGACGGGCAGGCGGGTTTCGGCTATTGTTCCGGTGCATGTTTTCGGGAACGCGGTCGACATGGAGCGGCTGCTTGACGTTTGTCGCGTTCGGAATATTCGGGTGATCGAGGATGCGGCGGAGAGCCTGGGTAGCTTTTATACGCAGGGTGCGCTCGAGGGTCGATTTGCGGGGGCGGTGGGGGATATAGGGTGCTATTGGTACACCGCCAACACGATAGCCCCGGCGGGGGGCGGGGGGATGATTGTTACTAATGATGCAAGTTATGCTGAGAGGGCGAGGTATCTGACGACGCAGGCGAAGGACGATGCGGTTCGGTATGTGCACGATGAGGTTGGATATAATCTTCGGCTGACGAATCTTCAGGCGGCGGTGGGTGTGGCGCAGTTGGAGCGGTTGGGGGAGTATATCGAAGTAAAGAAGCGGAACTATCGGCTGTATGCGGAGGTGCTGGAGGGGATAGAGGGGCTGTCGTTAGGGGGTGTGCCGGGGTATGCGGACTGCAATCACTGGTTTTACTGTTTGCGGGTGGAGGCGGAGCGATACGGGATGGATCGCGACGGGGTGATGTCGCTATTGGGTGGGGCGGGGATCGAGGCGCGGCCGGTGTGGTATTTGAATCACTGGCAGAAGCCTTATTCGGGTTGTGCGGCTTACTGCATCGAGGAGGCGCCGCGGCTGTGGAGTATGACGCTGAATATTCCGTGCTCGGTGGGGTTGACGGCGGACGGGATAGGGCGGGTGGCAGATGTTCTGAGAAGGAAGTGATGCTGGTGGAAAGAGAGGCGATAATCTTAGTCGGGGGCGGCGGGCACTGCCGGTCGGTTGCCGACGTGATCGCGGCCGGGGGGGAGTTCTTTGCAGCGGGGATTGTGGAGCGGCGCGGGGCAGAGGCGATTGTGCCGGCGTGTGTTGAGGTGATTGGTACGGATGAGGATCTGGCGGCGCTGGCGGAGCGATACGAGAACTTTGCGATTACCATCGGGAAGGTTGGACGCAGCGGGCGTCGGCGGGAGTTGTTCGAGTATCTTGCGGAACTTGGGGTGCGGCTGCCGACGATTGTTTCTCCGTCAGGGCGTGCGGCAAGCTCGGCGGCGCTTGGGGCGGGTACTGTATTGATGCACAATGCGATGGTGAACGCGGGGGCTCGGATAGGCTGCAACTGCATAATCAATACGGCGGCGCTGGTGGAGCACGATGCGGAGGTTGGCGATCATTGTCATGTTGCGACGGGTGCGATTGTCAACGGCGGATGCGTGATCGGAGACGACGTGTTCTTGGGCAGCGGGGCCGTAGTATCGCATGGGGTGCGGATTGCGGACGGAGCGATCATCGGGGCGGGTTGTGTCGTTGTTGATTCGATAGATGAGTCGGGGGTATACGTTGGCGTGCCTGCACGGAGGATGGCGACAGTTGGGTAAGGTTTTTATTATCGCTGAGGCGGGGGTGAACCACAACGGCGATGCGGCGGCGGCGATGCGTATGGTCGACGCGGCGGCGGAGTGCGGTGCGGACGCGGTGAAGTTTCAGACATTCGGGGCGGAGCGGATGATCAGTGTGCATGCTCCAAAGGCGGCCTACCAGAGGGAGACGACCGGTGATGGGGAGTCGCAGTTGGAGATGGTGCGGAGGCTGGAGCTCGATGCGGAGGCGCACCGAGTTCTGATGGGGCATTGCGAGGAGCGGGGGATCATGTTCATGTCGACGCCGTTCGACGTGGAGAGCGTGGATCTGTTGGCGGGGCTGGGGCTGGGGATCTTCAAGGTGCCTTCTGGGGAGATAACGAACCTGCCGCTTCTGCGGAGGGTGGGGGCGCCGGGCAGGCGGGTGATAGTTTCGACGGGGATGGCGGAGATGCGGGAGGTTGGCGCGGCGCTGGAAGTGTTGGAGGGGGCGGGGACGCGGCGGTGCGATGTGACGGTGCTTCAGTGCAATACGGAGTATCCGACGCCCTACGAGGATGCTAACTTGTTGGCGATGCTGACTATGAGGTATGAGTTGGGGGTGGCGGTTGGGTATTCGGATCATACCCTGGGGATCGAGGTTGCGGTGGCGGCGGCGGCTTTGGGGGCGGCGGTGATCGAGAAGCATTTCACGTTAGACAGGGACATGGCCGGGCCGGATCACCGTGCGTCGCTGGAGCCGGATGAGTTGGCGGCGATGGTTCGTGCGATACGGAACGTGGAGAAGGCGATGGGGGACGGTGTGAAGGCGCCGTCGCGGTCGGAAATGGCGAACATGGCGGCGGCGCGGAAGAGCATTGTCGCGGCGCGTTCGATTCGTCGGGGGGAGGTTATCACTCACGCGGACGTTGCGGTGAAGCGGCCGGGGACGGGGATGAGTCCGATGCGGTGGGACGAGATTTGCGGGATGAAGGCGGCGAGAGATTTTGCGCGTGACGAACTGATCGAGGCGGAGGGGCTGGTATGAGGCGGGTGTGCGTGTTTACAGGTACGCGTGCGGAATACGGGCTGCTGGCGCCGCTGATGGAGGCGATACGGGCGGATGCGGGGCTGGAGCTGAAGGTTATCGTTTCGGGTGCGCACCTGTCGCCGGAGTTCGGGCTGACCTACCGGGAGATCGAAGAAGGCGGGTTTGTGATCGATGAAAAGATCGACATGCTGGTGAGTTCGGATACGGCTTGCGGTGCGGCGAAGTCGATGGGGCTGTGCATGATCGGGATGGGGTCGGCGCTGGAACGGCTGCGGCCGGACGTCCTGGTGGTGTTCGGGGACCGGTATGAGGTTTTGTGTGCGGCGGCGGCGGCGCTTATGGCGGGCGTGCCGGTTGCGCACCTGCATGGCGGCGAGTGCACGTTCGGTGCGATTGACGAGTCGATACGACATGCGGTGACGAAGATGAGCCATCTGCATTTTACGGCTACGGATACGTATCGCAGGCGGGTCATACAGATGGGGGAGGAGCCCTGGCGGGTTATCAACGCGGGTGCGATCGGGCTGGACGGACTTGAGGGTGTGGAGTTTTGGTCGAGGGAGCGGCTGGAGGAGGACCTCGGAATTCGGTTCGGGCGGCGGAATGTGCTTGTGACGTATCATCCGACGACGACTGATGCGCAGGCTACGCAGACGGGGCTGGCGGGCTTGCTGGAGGTGCTTGGGGGGCTTGAGGACACGTGCGTTTTCTTTACACACGCCAATGCTGACGCCGGGGGGCGGCTCATTAACAAGACGATCGGTGCCTGGGCGGCGGCGCACCGCGACAGAGCGGGGGCATTTTCGTCGTTGGGGCGCTTTCGGTATTTGTCTCTGATGAGGGAGGTTGACGCGGTTGTGGGCAACAGTTCGAGCGGGATAATCGAGGCGCCGAGCCTTAAGACGGCGACGATCAATATCGGCGAGCGTCAGGCGGGTCGGCTTCGGGCGGGGAGTGTTATCGACTGCGGTGTGGAGGCGCGGCAGATCAGGGCGGCTTTTGAGAAGCTGTATGCGCCGGGTTTTCGTGCGGTTGTTGAAAACGTTGTCAATCCGTATTGGGCTGGCGGCGCGGCTGAGAAGATTGTCGGAGTGCTCAAGGATGTTGAGCTTGCGGGGATTGTCGTGAAGCGTTTCGGCGATGCCGGCGCTGCAGAAAGGAGATCGGCGGAATGCTTGAAGGTCTGCTGATTAGTCAAACGGAATCGATCCGGGATGCTTTGATGAAGCTGGACCGGACGGGCAAGAAGGTTCTTCTGGTGGTTGACAGGGAAGAGCGTTTCGTCGGGACTCTGACGGACGGCGATATCCGGCGTGGTATAATCGCGGGCAGGAGTCTGGACGACGGGATCGGTCCGCTGTACAACCGGAATCCCATATATATACGCAAGTGCGAGTTTTCGATTGAGCTGGTGAACCGAAAGCTTGTCCAGAACAAGATTGAGCTGCTGCCGATTGTCAACGAAGAGAATCGCGTGGTGTCGTTCAAGACGTGGGATCAGTTGTTCGGGGACAGTTCGCCGGAGGAGGACGGCGGAGGCGGGCTGGACGTAGCGGTTGTGATAATGGCTGGGGGGCTGGGCACTCGGCTGGACCCGTTTACGCGGATACTTCCGAAGCCGCTGATACCGGTGGGGAACAAGCCGATTGTGGAGTGGATCATTGAGGAGTTTGCGCGGCACGGGGTTGGGAGGTATTACCTGACGGTTAACCACAAGAGCAAGATGATCGAGTCCTATTTCAACGGGGCGTCGAGTGATCATCAGATCGTATTTATTCATGAGGAGGAATTCAGCGGGACGGCGGGGAGTCTGAAGCTGCTGCCGGCGGCGGTGGGGGAACATTTCATTGTTACCAACTGCGACGTTATCGTTCGTGCCGATTTCGGTCGGGTGGTGGAGCTTCACCGGGAGCAGGGGGCGGCGCTTACGGTTTTGAGTTCGATTCAGCACCACAAGATTCCGTACGGTGTGATTGATTTTCAGAATGACAACGACGTGGTGGGGATACTGGAGAAGCCGGAGTATACGTTTACGATTAATACCGGGGTTTACGTTGTGAGTCGCGAATGCCTGGGCTATATACCGGCGGAGAGGGCCTATGACATGACGGAGCTGATCGGCGCACTTGTTGCGGACGGCAAGCGGGTGGGGATGCACGTGGTTCGGCAGGAGGATTACGTTGATATCGGGCAGTGGGATGAGTACCGTAAATCGTTAGACAAGCTTCCGGTGGGTGCAGCGGTTTGAAAAGGAGAGCAAGATGGATTTGATGATCGGCGGTTATATCGAGGCTTTGACGTGGTTTTTGATGAGTTTGCTGGGCCATGAATGATTTTCCGGATTTCGGCCGGGCGTTCGAGTACGAGAACGGGTTCTATCTGTCATGCGATGCGAGCCGTATTGGCAAGCTGCTTGCGCATTACGAACTGTTCAAGATGGTGTCGGACGTGCCGGGGGCGATAGTCGAGTGCGGCGTGTTCAAGGGGGCGTCTCTGGCTCGTTTTGCGATGTTCCGCGAATTGTTTGCAAACAGCGCATCGCGTGCGATTGTGGGCTTCGACGTTTTCGGGGCGTTTCCTGAGACAGAGTTTGCGGCGGACAAGGGTCCTCGGCGGGCTTTTATCGAGTCGGCGGGCGCAGAGAGCATATCGGTTGAACAGATGACGGAGGTACTGACTTGCAAGGGCTGCCAGCGGAACGTAGAGCTCGTCCAAGGCGATATATGCACGACTGCGCGGGAGTATGCGGCGCGGCATCCGGAGTTGAGGATTGCACTGCTGAACCTGGATACGGACATTTACGAGCCTTCGGCGGCGGTGTTGGAGCATTTGTGGCCGCGGATAGTACGAGGCGGGGTTCTGATACTTGACGACTACGGTACGTTTCCCGGCGAGACGCAGGCAGTGGACGAGTATTTCGCGGACAAGCCGGTTCGGATCAAGCGGTTGGGGTATTGCAGGACGCCATGCTACATTGTGAAGGGGTCGGCGGATTGAGTTTGGGAATCTTTGAGAATGATCGTACTTGGAATAAATGACGGGCACAGCGCCGGTGCGTGCGTGCTGAGGGATGGGGTGATTGTCACGGCGTGCGAGCAGGAGCGGTTTACTCGGAGCAAGAACGATCTTGGGTTCTGTCCCGAGGCGGTGGACTGGGTGTTGGCGGAGGCGGACGTTGGGGCCGGCGACGTTGACTGCGTTGCGGTGAGTACGCGGGATTTGCCGTATATTGCATTTGCGATGCGGAAGTCCGTTTTTTGTGGATGGAGGCTGCGATGAGTCGTAAGACGCGGATATTCCTTTGCGATCTGGTGCATACCCATCTGGGCACGGGCACTTACATGTTTCCGCTGAACATCGGTTACATTGCGGCATACGCTCTGAAGCATTTCGGCGAAAAGATTGACATACGGCTGTTCAAGTATCCGGCGGATCTTTTAGCTGCTTTGGGGGAAGGGGCGCCGGATGTGATCGGTTTGAGCAATTACGTGTGGAACACGGATTTGAATACGCGGATTTCGGAGCGTGTCAGGGCTGTGTCCGGTGAGACGATGGTTGTTTTCGGCGGGCCTGACATAGACAACACGGAGGCGGATGTTCGGAGGTTCTTCGAGAGTCACGCGGACGTTGACTGCTACATTCCGTACCAGGGGGAGACGCCGTTCGTGCGGCTCGTGCAGAAGTATATGGATGCCGGGGGTGAGACGGCTGCGGCGCTGGAGACGGCTGCGGAGGGGGTTTATTCACGATGCCGGAGGACGGGGCGGGTTATGAGAGGCGGCGTGCTGGAGCGGATCAAGGAACCGGATTCGATTCCGTCGCCGTATCTGACCGGTCTGCTGGACGAGTTTTTTGATTATCCGCTGATTCCGATTGTGGAGACGAATCGCGGGTGTCCTTATCAGTGTACGTTTTGTGCTCAGGCGCTATCTTCTCATCACAAGATTGATTTTTTCAGGATGGAGCGGGTGAAGGCGGAGCTGGACTATATTGCGGATCGGGTGAGGCATACGCCGCTGCTGCATTTGGCGGACAGCAACTTCGGGATTGTGGAACGTGACATTGAGATCGCCGAGCACATTGTGGGTCTGACGGAGCGGACGGGTTATCCTCGCAAGTGCAACATGAACTGGGCGAAGAACCAGCCGAAGATATACGAGATCGCGGAGATACTGCGGAATATCAACGTGATTCTATCGCTGCAGTCGCTGGACACACTGGTGCTTGACAAGGTCAAGCGGAAGAACATCAGCATATCCGTGTTCAGGGACGTGATCGAGCGGGTGTCGGATGCTGGGGGGATTGCGGGGACGGAGATAATACTGGGTCTGCCGGGCGAGACGAAAGCGAGCCACATGGCGAGCATACGGACGCTGTTTGACTGGAGGATACCATACATCATCTGCTATAACGGGCTGATTCTGCGCGGCAGCGAGCTTTCGGTGCAGAAGAAGGACGGGCGGTTTGCGTGCCGCACGAAGTTTCGGTTAGGGGATTGCAGTTTTGGGGATTACGAAGGGATGCTTGCGTTCGAGGCGAACGAGGGGATACTGTCGACGGATACGATGACTGAGGAGGAGCTGCTTTCATTTCGGCCGATACACTGGCTGATTCAGTTCATGTGGAACTATCGTTTTTATCATGATTTGCTGCGGTACGTTGCGCAGCTTGGTGTGAATCCGCTGGATTTGATAGTGCGTGTTATCGAGGAGGGGTTCAAGAGTCGTTCGGCGGCGGTGCGCGGGCTTTTTGCGGAGTTCATGGATGAGGCGAAGGGCGAGTGGTTCGAGTCGGAGGAGGAGCTTCGGGAATATTATTCGCAGGGGGAGAATTTTGCGAAGCTGGAGGATGGGCACCGCGGCAAACTGAACGGCAAGTATATCTTCCGGACGCTGGTGGAGAGCAAGACGGAATTCGAGCGGCATGTGCTGGATACGGCGGCGGGTTATAGCGAGGGGCTTGCGGCGAAGCGGCATGTGTTGGAGGAGATAGTTCGCTTTTTGAATGCCTTGACGGTCGATTTCAGTCGTCGGCCGGAGGAAATGCACGAGCGGAGGGAGCTGCGATTTGGATATGACATCATGCAGTGGAGGAGATCGGGATACGAGACGGACCTGGAGGAAATGTGCGACGGGGGCGGGGTTGTGTACAGGTTCGAGCTGCCGGGGGACCGGAAGGCGGCACTCGACAAGCTGGCGGCGCAGTACAGACACAGGAACAGGAACGTTACGCTGCGGAAGATGGCGGAGTTTATGACGGTGAACGATTTCTTTTATGATGTTCAGGCGTGCGAGGCGAGCGTGCATTGATACAGGGTATTGCGGACACAGGCAGGTACGTGATCGGCGAGACGGCGTACAATCATGAGGGCGACTTCGGCTATCTGATGCGGATGGTGGAGGAGATTGCGGGCCTCGGGCTGGATGCGGTGAAGTTTCACCTTCTGCTTGACGCTTCGAGCTACATGCAGCTGCGGCATCCTTTGGCGGGGAAGGTGCGTGAATGGATGTTCGACAAGGGTCAGTGGGCGGAGGCGATGAGGCGGTCGCGCGGGCTGGGGCTTGATGTGGCGGCGCTGTGCGACGACGTGGAGAGCGTTCGGTGGGTGCGGGAGGAATGGGCGGGGGATGTTCGTGCGATCGAAATACATGCGACGAGCCTCAATGACTGGTTTTTGCTGACGGAGGCAGCGGCATTTGGCGGGACAGTGATTCTGGGAGTTGGCGGGTCGACGTTAGATGAGATCGGTTACGCGGTGGAGGTGCTGCGTGATCGCGGGCATGAGGATATCGTGCTGATGTACGGGTTTCAGAGCTATCCTACGGATTACGGGGAGATTAATCTTGCACGCATGGAGGCGTTGCGCGACCTGTTCGGGCTGCCGGTGGGGTATGCGGATCATACGGCGTTCGACGATGCGAATAACGAGGTGATCAGCGTGATGGCGGCGGCGATGGGCTTCGGGATTCTGGAGAAGCACTATACGCCGGAGCGCGGTGTGGAGAGGATCGATTATCATGCGGCGGTCGGGCGGGAGCAGATGGCTCGGATAATGGAGCTGATGGATGTGGCGGTGCGGGTCCGGGGCAGGCGGGGCGCGGGGATGAGCGAGGCGGAGAAGGCTTACGGGAACGTGGGGCCGATGAAGAAGGCAATTGTGGCGCGGAGGGATATTTCGCGGGGTCAGCGGATCGGTCTGGAGGATCTTTGGTTCAAGCGAACGGCGGAGGAGAGCACGGTGCGGCAGGCTCAGTTGTTTCAACTGGTCGGGCAGGAGGCTGGGGCGGATATTGCGGCCGACGAGGTTGTGGACTTCAGCAAGGTGAGGTATGCGTTTGGGGTTCGCGACGTGCGGAGTATGACGCACTTCGGCGGGCGCGGGGAGGAGAAGGCGTGAAGACGGGATTTCTGATCACGGCGAGGATGAAGTCGACGCGGCTGCCGCGGAAGGTCCTGCTGCCGCTGCACGGTCGCGAGATTATACGGTGGATGATCGAACGGCTGAAGCTTTGCGAATGCCTGGATGAGATTGTGATATGCACTTCGACTAATGCGCAGGATGACGTTCTTGAATTCGTCGCCCGCGAGGAGGCGGTGGGCTGTTTTCGCGGCTCGGAGGAGGACGTGCTGAGAAGGCTTTGTGATGCGGCGGCGGCATTTGGTCTGGATTATGCCGTGAACGTTACCGCAGATACGCCGCTGGTTTCGTTGGAGTATATCGGCAGGACGGTGTCGGCGTATGAGCGAACGGGGGCGGACCTTGTGAGGGCGATGGATTTGCCGCACGGGTTTTATTGTTACGGGTTGAGGGTCGCTGCGCTGGAGAGGGTTTGCCAGATCAAGAAGAGCGAACACACGGAGGTCTGGGGGCGATACTTCACGGAGTCGGGTTTGTTCGAGGTCGTCGATCTGCCCGTGGATGAGTCATGCCGGCGCGATTATCGACTGACTTTGGATTATCCTGAGGATTATGAGTTTTTCCGGCGGGTGTTCGATCATTTCGGGCATGATGCGTATCGAGCTTCGATGGCGGAGATAATTGCCTTTCTTGACGCTAACCCGGAAGTGGTGAAGATCAACGCGCACTGTGAGGCGCTGTACCAGAAGCGGTGGGAAAGTCAGAACAGGATAGAGGTGTGAGCATCAGGAAGGTTCTTATATTCGGTTTGGGTTCGATCGGCCATCGTCATGCGGAGGCAGTTCTCGGGATGGGGGGCTGCGCGGTCGGGGCGTACCGGACGGGCAGTGGAGGCAAGGCCGTGTCGGAGGCGCTGGCGAAGAGCGTGGCGATGTTTGAGGGCATTGACGCGGCGTTTGCATGGGGTCCTGATCATGTGATCGTGAGCAACCCGACGGTGATGCATCCTGCTTTTGCGGCGGCGGCGCTGGATCGGGGGATCGACGTGCTTATTGAGAAGCCGGTGGCGGCGGATCTGCGCGACGCGGAGGAGCTCGAAAGCAAACTGACGTCTGACGGGGCGAGGGCTTTTGTGGGTTACAACCTGCGGTTTCATCCGATCGTGGAGACGGTGAAGGGCGCAATTGAATCGGGCAGGTACGGGCGCGTGCTCAAGGCGGATCTATATGCGGGTCACTGGCTGCCGCACTGGCACCGGTATGAAGATTATCGTGAAGGCTACGCGGCGCGCAGGGACCTTGGCGGCGGGGTGCTGAGAACGCTGTCGCATGAGTTGGACCTTGGGCAGTACTTGTTCGGGCCTTATGTGGGGATTACCGCATGTGTGGCGAAGGTGAGCGGGTTGGAGATCGACGTTGACGACAGCGCGGAGATTATCGCGGAGATGAGGGGGTGTGCGGTGTTGAGAATCTCGCTGGATTATCTTCGGCCGGCATATCGCCGCAGGGGGGAGGTGTTCTTTGAGGGCGGACTGCTGGAGTACGACTTCGGACGGATGATGGTTGATTTCACCGATTACGAGCGGCCGGAGGGCAAACGGCTGTTAGAGGCGGAAGGCTATAATATCAGTGAATCCTACCGACGGCAGATGGAGGCGTTTTTGGCGGGTGGCGATGATCAGATATGTACACTCAGGGAAGGCGTCGAGGTCATGCGCGTCATAGAGGCGTGCGAGGCGTCGAGCCGCAAGAGAGAGGTGGTGAATGTTCAGAATTGACGACAAGGTGGTGGTTATCTTCGGGGGCAACGGCTATTTGGGCAGACAGTTTGCCGGGGCGCTTCTGTCTTACGGCGGCATTGTCCATATTTGTGATATCGATGCATCGGAGCGCGATGACATCAAGGCGCTGAAACGGGAATACGGCGGGCGGTTGTATCTTCATGAGGTCGACGCGACGGAAAAAGGTGAGGTTCACGCCCTGCGAGACGCCCTTATAGAGCGGTGCGGGCACGTTGACGTTTTGATCAATACGACGACTATGAAGGGCAGTGACTTTTATCTGCCGTTTGAAGAGGTTTCGCGGGAGGGGTGGGAGGTTGGCTTGAAGGGGAACCTGACGATACCGTTTCTTACGTGTCAGGCGTTTATACCGCAGATGGCGGGTCGGCGGAGCGGGTCGGTGATCAACATAGCGTCGCATTACGGCCTGGTTGGGAACGATCAGCGAATCTACGAGGGTTCGAATCTGCACAAGGTTTATGCCAAAGAACATCCGGAGATTACGCAGGTTTACTCGCACGGGGTGTATAACGCGGCCAAGGGCGGATTGATCAATTTCACGCGGTATTTGGCGGCTTATTACGGCAAGGACAATGTTCGGGCGAACTGCATTTCGCCGGGGGGGATTTCGCAATCGCAGGAAAATGAGACTTTTGTGCGGAAGTACGGGGAGAAGACTCCTTTGGGCCGCAAGGCGCGTCCCGACGAGATCAACGGTGCGGTGGTGTTTTTGGCGAGCGATGCTTCGAGCTATGTTACGGGGCACAACCTGGTGGTGGACGGTGGGTTTACGATATGGTAGCAGATGAGGTCGTCCGGGCTGACGGTGCAAGACAAGGGGACGAGGCGATAATGGAAGATATGGAACCAAGGCAGGCGGTCATCCTGGCGGGGGGACGGGGCGAAAGGCTTCGGCCTTTGACGGACGAGGTGCCCAAGCCGATGGCGCCGGTTGGCGATGCGCCGTTTTTGAGTTACTTGCTGAGGTCGGTTGCGGACGCGGGGATCAGGCGGGTACTGCTGCTGGTCGGATACAGGGCGGAGGTGATCATGGAGTATTTCGGGCAAGGTTGGGAAGGCCTGCGTATCGACTACTCGGTGGGCGGCGTCGATGATGAGACGGGTCGGCGGCTGCTGAATGCGTATGATCTGCTGGATCGGCGTTTTCTTTTGATGTACGGAGACAATTACTGGCCGATGGAGATTGAGGGCATGTTAGAGCATTACCGGGCCTGCGGCGTGCCCGTGATGACGACGGTTTTCGACAATGCCGACGGGACCGGCGAGTATGGGGCGGAGAACAATATTCTGGTGGGCGGTGACGGTCTGGTGAAGTGTTACGACAAGGCCCGCAAGACGCCCGGTCTTAACGGCGTTGACATCGGTTATTTCGTTATGGATCGGGCGGTTCTGGACAAGAGCCTCGCGGGCAACATTTCCCTGGAGCGGGATATACTTGCTGATCTGGCGGCGAGGGGGCAGGTTGGGGGCTATGTTACGCATACGCAGTATTATTACATTACGGATGCGGCGAGCCTGCGGCGGTTTGTGAGGGTGGCCGCGGCGGAGTGCTATGAGCCGCTGGATCGCTGTGTCATGGAGACGTCCCAATGACGAAGTTCTTTGTCGGATACCTGGAGCTGATCGCCAGCAAGGCGCGTGAGGTGGATTGTGATCTGCTTGAGGATATGTGCGGCATGATGCGGCGGGCGGGGCGGCGGGGCGGCAAGGTTGTGCTTGTCGGCAACGGCGGAAGCGCGGCTATTGCAGGTCATATCGCAGTGGACCTGACGAACAGCGCGGGCATTCGAGCGGTGTGCTTTAACGAGGGTTCGCTGATTACATGTCTTGCCAACGATTACGGCAATGACCAGTGGATGTCGCGGGCGATTGAGTCTTATGGTGACAAGCAGGACGTTGCGGTCTTGATAAGCAGCAGCGGGCGAAGTGCCAATATAGTGAATGCGGCCGAGAAGGCGCGATCGCTTGGAATGGGGGTGGCAACGCTGTCAGGGTTCTTTGCGAACAATCCGCTTCGGCAGATGGGCGACGTGAATCTCTGGGTCGACAGCGATATTTACAATGTCGTGGAGACGGTGCACACGACGTGGCTGGCGGCGGCGGTGGACCGCCTTGCACTGGAGATGCGACAGTTGCCGGCGCTGCCCGACGAGCGTGTGACAAGGATGACGGCCAAGGACAGGCCCGTGAGGGTGAAGATGGAGGGGGTGATTCTGTGAGCGGGGCTGTGCGAGTACTCGTGACGGGCAATCTGGGGTATACGGGCGTTATCCTGACGCAGATGCTTGCGGATCGCGGATATGAGGTGATCGGTTATGATATCGATTACTATGAAGGCAGCGGGTTGTACGAGCATGAGGCGCCTGTGCGACAGATATGCAAGGATATCCGGGACGTCGCGGCGGAGGACCTGAGAGGTATACAGGCGGTTGTTCATCTGGCGGCGCTTTCGAACGATCCCTTGGGGCAGTTTGATGTCGGGCTGACGGAGGAGATCAACCGGGATGCGACACTAAAGCTTGCACGGATGGCCAAGGGGTCGGGAGTGGAGCGATTTGTCTATGCTTCTTCGCAGAGCATGTACGGCATAAGCGAGGGTGATGATGAGCTTGACGAAGACGACAGCGCGAAGAACCCGGTCACGGCTTATGCGCGGACGAAGTGGGAGGCTGAGTGCGGGCTCAAGGCGATGCACGGTGAGGATTTCACCGTGGTATGCATGAGGCCTTCGACGATATTCGGGGCGAGTCCTCGGCTGCGGTGCGACATCGTGTTCAACAATCTTGTTGCGTGTGCTTATACGACGGGGCGGATTGAAATCAAGAGCGACGGCAGTCCGTGGCGGCCGGTGGTGCATGTGCGTGATGTTAGCAGGGCTTACATTGCGGGGCTGGAGGCTCCATTGGAGATAGTCGGCGGAAGGTCTTTTAATGTCGGAATTCCCAACGGCAATTTCACGGTGCGGGCTCTTGCAGAGGCGGCGCAGCGGTGCGTGGCGGGCAGCGAGCTTGTATTCACGGGTGAGCATGGTTGTGACGCACGTACTTACCGTGTGAGCTTTCATCGCATCCTGACGGAATTGGATGAATACTACAGGCCTGCATGGGACCTTTTGCGGGGAGGGAAAGAGTTAGTGGAGATGTTCGAGCGGATCGGATTCGGCGAGGCGGAGTTCAGGGGTTGGAAGTGCACGCGGCTGGCGGCGCTGGAGCGTCAGATCGGGGCGGGACGGATCGGACGGGATTTGAGGCGGGTCATGGCCAAGGAGAAAGCTGCTGGATAGGATCGAGACATGCAGGGCCTGCGGTTCGGGCGGGCTGGTTGAGTTTTTTGACATGGGTTTGCAGCCTTTTGCCAATGCGTTGTTGTTGCGCAGTGACGAGGCCGAGGAACGGTATCCTTTGTCGTTGAGCTGGTGTCGGGAGTGCGGTCTTGTTCAGCTCAATGAGACTGCGTCGCCGGAGGAGCTGTTTTCGGATTATGTCTGGGTGACGGGGACGTCGTCGACGGCGCGGCAATATGCGGAATGTTTTTGCGAGGAGGCGCTTCGGAGGTTTGGCGGTCGGGGAGGTGGATACGTTCTGGAGGCGGCGAGTAATGACGGGACATTTTTGCGGCCGTTCATTCGGCGGGGGCATCGTGTTGTGGGGGTGGACCCGGCGGCAAATATCGTTGATTCGGCGATACGGGAAGGCGTGCCGACGAAGTGCGGTTTTTTTGGGTCGAGTGTGGCGGAGGGGATTGTGGGGGACCGCGGGCCGGCTGC
>JAWLHD010000034.1:0-16246 GCA_041690555.1 Anaerohalosphaeraceae bacterium | reverse complement strand
GTTGCCGTAGGGAGAGAAGTATTTCTTGCCGCCGTAGGGTCCGCCGCGATCATGGCCCCCCATGTTGACGTCGAAACCCTGCTTTTCGGGCCAGTAGTCGGTGTTGGGACCGAGGTGCCACTTGCCGGCAAAGAAGGTTCCATAGCCTGCTTCCTTGAGCGCCTCGGCGAGGGTGACTTCTTCGAGCGGCAGATGGCTGACATAGGGCGCGGGCAGGAGTGGTTTGTCCTTGGTCCAGTGATTCGCTACGGTGCCCGGCTGAGGCGCTCCGAACCAGTCAGTTGTATCCAGGCGCGCGGGGTATTTGCCGGTCATGATGCTTGCGCGTGTGGGCGAACAGACCGGACACGCGGCGTAAGCGTTGGTGAAGCGCATGCCTTCGGCGGCGAGGCGGTCGACATTGGGCGTTTCGTAGAAGTTACTGCCGTAACAGCTCAGATCGGTCCAGCCCAGGTCATCAACAAGGATGAAAACAAAATTGAGCTTGCGCGGATTCATCGCACCCGCCAACGACCCGATCGGGCCCGCGGCCAGTGCGCCGGCGGCCAGGCCCAAACGCTTCAAGAAGCTGCGACGAGTTGAATAATTGTCTTGTCTCATTGTTCAGTCCTGTATAAAGATAAGCGCGAACTTAGGCCAACGTTTCGTCACGGGGCAGATCGTCGCCTTTGGCGGCATCTTTGTGCAGTTTGTATTCGACGCTGTCGACGAGCGCCCTCCAACTGGCGTCGATTATATTCTCCGAGACGCCCACGGTGCCCCACATATCCTCGCGATCGCGCGATTCGATTACGACCCGGACACGTGCGGCGGTGCCGGCACGAGCGTTGACAACGCGGACCTTGTAATCGATCAGGTGCATATCGCGCAGGCTCGGATAGAACCGCTCCAGCGACTTTCTAAGAGCCGCGTCGAGCGCGTTGACCGGGCCATCCCCCTCGCTCACCACGTGTTCGATCTCGCCGTCGACGGCGAGTTTGACCGTCGCTTCAGTGATCAACTGGCCGGTTGTTTCCCGCTCGACGTTGACGTGATATTTTTTTAACTCGAAGCTGGGGCGAAACGTGTCCATCGCCTTCTTGACAAGAATATCGAAGCTCGCCTCGGCGGCTTCGAACTGGTAGCCCTCGTTCTCCATCTCCTGCACGATCTTCAATATCTTGCGGGCAAGCGCCTTGTCCTGGACGATTTGCTTGTTTTCGAGTTTCGCCATAATGTTCGAAGCACCGGAAAGCTCCGATATAAGGAACCTCCGGTGGTTGCCTACCTCCGCCGGCTCGACGTGCTCATAGGTCTGCTTGTTCTTTCGCAGTGCATCGATGTGCAGCCCCGCCTTGTGAGCGAACGCGCTGTCTCCGACGTACGGCATGTTCATCACGGGGGCGAGGTTGGCCACCTCGAACACAAAACGCGAAAGATCCGTCAGCAACCGCACCTTTTCGGGATGCAACACGTCGCAATGCATCTTCAGCGCCAGATTCGGTATTATAGTGCAGAGGTTTGCATTTCCGGTGCGCTCGCCCATGCCGTTTACCGTGCCCTGCACGTGGGAGGCGCCCGCGGCGATCGCCGAAAGTGACGACGCCACCGCGCAGTCACAGTCGTTGTGCGTATGTATCCCCACAGCAACACCGCTGAGATGCCCGCACACATGACGTGTGATGTCGTAGACCTCGTTTGGCAGACAACCCCCGTTGGTCTCGCACAGGACGATAACATCCGTGCCGGCGTTTGCGGCAGCCTCCACAACCTTCATTGCGTATTCGCGGTTGGCCTTGAAGCCGTCGAAAAAATGCTCGGCATCAAAGATCACTTCTTTGCCCTTGCTCTTGAGGTAGGAGACCGATTCGGCGCACAGCAGAACGTTGTCCTCAAGCGAACACCGCAGTACCTCCCGCACGTGCAAATCCCAGGTCTTGCCTACAATCGTCGCCGTTGGTGTGTTGCAGGCAAGAATCGCGCCCAGCGACACGTCGTCTTCCACAGTCGTATCGGCCCGCCGTGTGCTGCCGAAGGCCACCACGCGCGCATGAGCCAATGGAGCGCGGGCGATCTCCTCGAAGAAATGCATCTCTTTTTCATTGGCAGCCGCATAGCCGCCTTCGATATAGTCGATCCCGAAATCATCCAGACGCCGGGCGATCATCAGCTTGTCCGCCAACGAGAAGCTCACACCTTCGGCCTGCATTCCGTCGCGGAGCGTCGTATCGTAAATCTTTATTTGACCCATAGTTACACTCACAAGAATCCGTTGAGCCGTCATTTTAGCCGCCGGCAGGACCGAAGTAAAGGCAAAAACCGGGCGTTCGGATTGCTCGGGCTTGGCCCTTGCATTCGCCCGCCGCGCTGGTATTATGGCTTGCCGCAAATTGACCGCTGCACCGTTTTTTCAGGTCTCTTGAACGGAATGATATGAAGACATACGAACAGATCAACGACCGTATCGCCTCCGGTAAGGCCGTCGTGCTGACCGCCGATGAGATTATGGACTACGTCGACAAGAAAGGCCTCACCGCGGCCGCCGAGGAAGTTGACGTCGTCACAACCGCCACGTTCGGTCCGATGTGCTCATCGGGCTGCTTTCTGAATTTCGGCCACTCTAAGCCGAAGATCCGCATGTCCGAGGCCTGGGTCCAGGACGTCCTCGTATACACCGGTATTGCCGCGGTCGACGTCTATCTCGGCGCCACTCAGCTCCGCCATGCCGATCCGGCCAACATGTACCACCCGGGTGAGTTCCGCTACGGAGGCGGCCACGTCATCGAAGACCTCGTCGCAGGCAAGAGCCTCCAGCTCTTCGCACTGTCCTACGGCACAGACTGCTACCCGCTCCGCGAGATCCGCACCTGGTTTACGATCAACGACCTCAACCAGGCAATTATGGTAAACCCCCGCAACTGCTATCAGAACTACAACGTCGCCGTCAACGACTCCGACAGGGCGATCTACACCTACATGGGCACGCTCGAACCGAGCCGCAAGAACGCCAACTACTGCTCGGCGGGGCAGCTCTCGCCGCTGCTGAATGACCCCTTCTACGAAACCATCGGCGTTGGCACCCGAGTGTGGCTTGCCGGGGCTCACGGCCACGTCTACTCCGAAGGCACTCAGCACGCCGGCGCAGAAGAGCGAACCCCCGACGGCGTCCCGATGGGCGGCGCTGGCACCCTTGCCATTACCGGCGACATGAAGCAGATGAACCCAGAGTTCGTCCGCGGCGTCAGCCTCCGGGGTTATGGAGTCTCACTGGCGCTGGGCATCGGCGTCCCGATCCCTATCCTCAACGAAACAGTTCTCAAGCGCACCTGTGTCCGCGACCGCGACATCTTTGCACCGGTGGTGGACTACGGACACGACTACCCCCAGAACACAGGCAGGATAATTACACGTGTTTCCTATGCACAGTTGCGAACGGGCGAAATAGAAATCGAAGGCAAGAAGATCGCAGTTGGCTCCCTGTCCTCCTATCACAAGGCTGTCGAGATTGCCAACCTCCTCGCCGATGAAATCCGCCGCGGCGATTTCCTGCTTGCGCAACCGATCGCATACCTGCCCAGGGATATCGCAATGAAACGCCTCGTCAAGAGAGAGGAGCCCAAATGAACTCGACGGTGACCCAGAAGCTGATGCTCTTCTTTCCACGCTGCGAGTGCGAAAAGCCCATCATTTATCATCTCGTCAAGGACTATAACCTGATCGTCAACGTCTACCGCGCCAAAGTGACCCCCGAAGAAGAAGGCTATCTCGTTCTCGACGTGACCGGAACCGAAGAAGACATCGCACGCGCAATGGCATTCGTCAAGACCTTCAACGTAACCATCAACACCACGGGCCGCGGCGTCATTCGTGACGACCATCGCTGCACCCACTGCAGCGCCTGTGTAGCCCACTGCCCCACCGGCGCCCTGCATATAAAAGACGACGCGACGCGCGAGGTCGTCTACAACGAGGCCGAATGCATCGAATGTCTCAAGTGCATCAGGGTCTGCCCATACAACGCCTGCGCCTCGGCGTTTTGAGGTTGCAGCAACCACTGCACGTGATGGTCACCTGGCTGCTGCATCGCCGACGCGTACAGTCTTCTCATACAGCAGATCCAGCAGTTGGCCGCGCGTGGTCTTGCCCGGCGTCCAATCTGCATCTGCACCGGCGGCCTTCGTCCATCGTGCACCCAGGTCCGCGGTAACGGGCTCGTCCAGCTTCGCCTGCCACTCATCCGATGTGTAGAAGCCCCGCAAAGCCATCATCTGAAGCGATTCGTAATGCGCATCGCCCGGCTTTGCATCCTGAAAATACATAAGCACCGCCCCCTGCCTTAGCAAGCGCCTCTGGACCTCAACGATGTCGACGTTGCGAACGGCCGTGCCGCTTTCTATGGCCACACATGCCGCCACGCCCGCCGCCTGACCAAGCGCCATCCAGCACGGCTCCATGCGAAGCGTACTGAAGCCGATATGCGTCCCCGACACCGGAACCGGTATGAGCAGCCCGTCGACCTTCTTCGGCACTATCACGCCGTAAGGTACCGAGTACGGCACTGTGCGATAGCTGAAGAAGCCGTCCAGGTGCAGGCGGCCCGGCTCCCGCTTGCGCACCGCGTGTGAGTCCAGTGCATAATGGCTTGCCGTGATGCTCGCGGCGTGCTCCGGCGAGGCGCGTCTGCTCAGCGCATCATGCGCGGTGAAGAAATACTCTCCGATGATCCGCCGCCCTTCGCGCACATATACCTGCCGCGGGAAGTTGCCGTTGTCGATGTATTCATCCGCCGCCAACCCCCATCCAAGCTGTTCTGCACGAAAAGCCTCCGGCAGTTGCTCGTCATGCTGCGAAAACCACCACAGCCCCAGCGTGTAGTCCCGAAGACGCTCGGCAAACCTGTCGCGCCAGTCCCACCCCGCCGTCGGCCAAGGCCAGTTCTCCTCGGGAAGGTCCGTCGAAATAAACGCCCAGTGCTGATTGTTTGCGTCCGTCTTGCCGTTGGGAAGCTTGACGGTATTCACCAGCCGGTTGGTAGTTCGAATACCATCCAGCGAACCCGACTCGTGAGTGCCGCGATTGTACTTAACGTCATCGATCAGGGAGACGAACTCCTGCTGATTGTAATTGGCGGGCTTGGTGATGTGCGTCATGTTGCCCTTGTCCTTAGTCAGGCACAGGCGAAAGTTGTATGCCTGCACCGCATTGTCCGCCAGTCCCGTCGAACCGGCGCCGACGGCTCCCGCCCACGCCTTGTAGAGCCGCCCGGCCATCGGCTCGTCGAATTCCGACTGCGCCTCGCGCCCCACGCGGTATTCACACCCGGCCGCCGCCGCAAGATCGCCCTCATAAGTTGCGTCCACGAATACCTTGCCCCTGTAGCGCTCGACCTTGCCGCTGCCGCGATCGGTGACGGCTATCTCCATGATACGCCCCCTGGCCAGTGTAACGTTTTCCGGCAATGCATCAAACTGCCGCCGCCGTAAAACGACAACTTTCTCCGCCACCTCAGCCAACATCCGCTCGAACACCATCTCGGCCACCGAAGGTTCGAAGTGGTAGCCGTCGCTGCAATCCTTCACCTGCTGCGACCCCTCCCCATACGTTTCGGCGTAATGCCTGCGAATCCGCCCGACGAATTCGGTAAACAGCCCGCCGGTCGCCCCGCGCGTATGTATGTCCGTCGCCCCCAAGCCGTTGGCCGGCAGCCCGCCTATATGTACATTCCGATCCAGCAGCACTGCCGTCCGCCCCGCGCGCCCGACCGCCACCGCCGTCATGATTCCTCCCGGCGTGCCACCGACGATGACGACGTCAAAGCTCCGTACGTCCGCCGCCCATCCGAACCCCGACAGGCAAGCCAACAGCAGCATAACAGATCCATTCTTCAAAGTTGCCTTAACCATGAGTCCTCCGATTAGACTGTCACTATTTACCCCGCTGGCCTTCCCACAGCATCACCTGCAATCGCTGCGACATCGCAAAGCCCGTCTGCAGGCAATACTCCGCCAGCATCCTCGATTTCTCCACCAGTTCCGCCCGCGTCTGCGCCTGCGGCATCAAATACACCTTGTGTGGGTGGACATCCCTGAGCTGCTCCAGACATGCGGCGATCTCATCGAGGTCTGCCGGATTGTCCACCACAAACTTCAACTGGTATTCGTACGCCTCGATCAACTGCTGCAGCACCTCCATTTTCAGCCGCCGCGCCTCATGCTCCGCCGCCGCACCCGCCTCCGCCGGCGTCGAATTCGACAGCTTCGGACTGATGCTCATAAGGTCGCACGCTAAACCCTCCACAAACGCAATCCCGCTCGTCTCGATCGTCACGTGCCTCCGCGCCTCGGCCAGTATCCGCGTTAACTCCGCCAGACCCTCCACCACCATCGGCTCCCCGCCGGTGATCACCACGTATGGCGTCGGCCACGGAACGATCGAGGCGCCGAGCTCCTCGTTGCTGTACTGCCGCCCCGCCTGCGCCGACCATGCATATTTCGTATCGCACCATCGGCAGCGCAGAGGACACCCTGCCAGTCGCACAAACACGCTCGGCACGCCAGCCAGTCGCCCCTCTCCCTGCAGTGAATAGAAAATCTCATTAATGATCATTCTGATATTCCAACGGGTCCGTCAGGCTTGCCTCTGCGAATCCCTTGCGCCTCAGTCTGCATGAATCGCACCGGCCGCAGGGTCGGCCTTGTTCGTCCGGGTCGTAGCAACTGTGCGTCAGGCCGTAGTCGACGCCCAGACGGGTTCCCTGGCGGATGATCTGTGCCTTGGTCATTTCGATGATCGGTGTGTGGATCGTAAACGTGCCCTTGCCCTCGGTGCCGGCGGCAGTGGCAAGGTTGGCCGTCCTTTCAAACGCCTCAATGAACTCCGGCCGACAATCCGGATACCCGCTGTAATCCGTGGCATTCACACCGATAAAGATATCAAACGCACTCAACACTTCCCCCCATGCCACCGCATAGCTTAAGAACACCAGGTTCCGCGCCGGCACATACGTGACGGGTATCGGCCCTTCCGCCCCAATCTCCCCCCGATCCTTCGGCACCGCAATCCCCGGATCCGTCAAGGCCGACCCCCCAAACTGCCGCAAATCCACATCCACAACCCGGTGCTCCTCCGCCCCCAGCGCCCGCGCCACGCGCCCCGCCGCCGCAATCTCCACCCCATGCCGCTGCCCATACCGAAACGACAGCGCAAAGCACGCGAACCCCGCGTCGCGGGCCATCGCCAGCGTGGTTGCCGAATCCAACCCCCCGCTGAGCAGCACCACCGCCCGCTTTCCATATGCCATCCACGAACCCCTTGCAAAATGCACGTGACACCTTATGATGGAAGCAGTATAGCATTTTTTTCGCAAAGGTAAACACGTGTCGGATAAATACGAATTCGAGCTCTTCGAAAACCCGCGTCCGCAGCGGGAATACAACATCACAATCCGGTGTCCGGAGTTCACCAGCGTCTGCCCGAAGACGGGCCAGCCTGATTTCGGCGAAATTGTCATCGAGTATTGTCCCGATAAACTCTGCATAGAGCTGAAGAGTCTTAAATTCTACATGCAAAGTTACCGTAATAAGGGTATCTTCTATGAGCGGCTGACAAACGATATCCTGGATGACCTGACCGAGGCGTGCCGCCCGCGACGGATGAAGATCACGGCTCGCTTCACACCGCGAGGAGGCATCACGACGGAAGTTACGGCCGAGTCAACATCGCGGAGTTCCAAATAGAACCGCGAACAATGAGAGGGCACGAACATGAGCATTACATTTCATTGCGAAAGCTGTAAGAAGAAGGTCAAAGCCCCGGATGATGCGGGGGGCAAATACGGCAACTGCCCTCATTGCCGTCACCGCTGCTATATCCCCGCTCCGCGCGACGAAAACGAGCCCGAACTCAAGCTCGCCCCCATCGATGAAAACGAAGAAAGCCGCTACAGCAACATGATGCGGGAAACATATAACATCACGCAAAATATCCTGCATGAGAGGCCTGCCGCCGAAGATGGCGCCGATGGCGGCGCCGAGGTTATGGGTGAGCGAGAATTGATACGCTCGATCGTGATCTATCTGCGCATGATGGCGGACGGCCAACTCGAGCAGGCCGAGAAAATCGCCTCAAAGATCCGGCCGCACGCTGATGGCGCCAAGGATATACTCAGACGCATGACACGAACCGAACGCCCGGAGCCGGAACTGGCCAACATACCGCCCAAACTGCTTATGGGTCTCATCAAGAATCTCAGCACGAGTTTGTAACTGCAGGGACGTCGCCGGCAGGGCGCGGGGGGGGAACGAATCACGCAATGAACGCATCCGTAATAAGGGTTGAGAATATCAGCAAGACGTTCGGCGCAGTTCGCGCCGTCCGCGATCTCACCTTCACCGTCCGGGAGGGCACATGTTTCGGCCTGCTGGGCCCCAACGGCGCCGGCAAGACCACAATGATGAAGATGATCTACGCCCGCAGCCCGCGCGACCGCGACTGCGGCGGCGCCATGCGCGTCTTCGGCTTCGACCCGCGCACCGAGGAGCTCGATATTAAGAATCTGGCAGGCGTCGTACCCCAGGAGGACAGTCTCGACGAAGAGCTGAACGTGATCGGCAATCTGATGATATACGCCCGCTTCTACAACATCCCCCGCACAGAGGCACTCCAGCGCATCGAATCGCTGCTGGATTTCATGGAGCTTTCCGAGCGGCGCGGCGCTCTGATTCGTGAACTGTCCGGAGGAATGAAACGCCGGCTCGTCATTGCCCGAGCGCTGCTCAACAACCCGCGACTCCTGATCCTCGACGAGCCCACAACCGGCCTCGACCCGCAGGTCCGCCATGTGATATGGGACAAACTACGCCTCCTCAAACGCCAGGGGACGACCATTCTTCTGACAACCCACTACATGGACGAAGCCTTTGCAATGTGCGACGACCTCATAATCATGGACAAGGGCGCCGCCATCCTTCAGGGCTCTCCGCCGGAACTGCTCCGGCAGAACATCGAGGCCTTCGTTCTTGAGGTCGACGGCGCCGCACTGGAGTCAATGGTGGATGGGGATATGCCGCCCGGCGTACGCATCGATCACTCACACCAGACCGCCCTGCTCTTCTCCGACGACGTCGAGAGCCTGCGCGCCGTCGCCGACGCAATGGCCCAGGGTTACCACACCATCCGACCTGCCAACCTCGAAGACGTATTCCTCAAGGCCACCGGGAGGCTCCTCAATGAAATCCAGTAGAAAGGCCGCATACCCGCCGCTTTGGCGCCGCCTCTACAGCGTCTGGTTTCGCCACATGCGAGTCTACACCCGCCACCTCCTCAGCAATGGCCTGCCCCCATTCCTGGAGCCCCTGATCTTCCTGGTCGGCATAGGCCTTGGTCTTGGCCGCTTCATCGAAACAATGGACGGCCTGCCTTACCTCGTATTCCTCGGTACAGGACTGCCCGTAACCGCAGCCATGTGGACCTCAGCCTTTGAATGCTCCTACGGCACTTTTATCCGCCTTGAGTTCGAAAAAGTCTACGACGGCATGCTCGCCGCCCCTCTCACCGCCGAAAACCTAATAGTAGGGGAGATTATCTGGGCGGGCACCAAGGGCCTGTTCTTCTCTTTCTCGGTGATCTGCATCCTCCTGCTGTTCGGCATAGTCGAGCTGCCGTACGCCCTGTTTGCCCCAGCCGTCGGCTTCCTCACGGGAATCATGTTCGCCTGTCTGTCCCTCTATATCACTTCGTTCGTCAAGACCATCAACCACTTCAACTTCTACATGACAGGCCTGCTTTCGCCCATGTTCTTCTTCAGCGGCATAGTCTTCCCCACCAGCGAACTTCCCCTCGCCGTCCAACCGTTCGCAGAACTCGTGCCCCTCACCCACTCCGTCCAGCTCGTTCGCGCCGTCATTCTTAATGAATATCAGCCCCGCCACATCGCCGACCTCGCATATATCGCCGTTTTCACAGCCGTCCTCGGTACGCTCGCGGTCAAGCGTCTCAAGAAACGCCTCGTCTATTGACCGTGCCTGGTGGCGATGATCGTTCTTGCTACCACGCCGGCCAGGTCGGCTCGTGCGGCATATCCTCCAACGGGCACCCCGCACACCGCGCCGTCGGACGGCAATGCTCTTTGCCGACGCGGACCAGCAATGCATGGTATTCGTTGAACATGACCGCATCCGCCGGCAGGTTGTCTTCGAAGATCTCTCGTACCTGCTCATAATCCGCCTCCCGGTCGATCAACCCATGCCGCCCCATCACACGGCAGGTATAAGCATCCACCACAAACACGCTCCGCCCGAAGGCATACAGCAGAATCGAATCGGCGGTCTCCCGCCCGATTCCCTTAACGCCCAGCAGCGACTCGCGAAGACCCTCCGTCGGCGTCAGCTTGACGGCAGCAAGATCGCCGCAATACGGCTCGTCGAACAGCCACTTCATGAAGTTCTTCAGCCGGGCAGCCTTGACGTTATAATAACCCGCCGGCCGAATCAGCGCACTTAGGACTTCAAGCTCCGCCTCGGCGAGTTTGCGTTCTTCCAGCATGCCGGCCGCCTTAAGATTACCAATCGCCTTCTCAACGTTCTGCCAGTTTGTGTTCTGTGTCAGAATCGCGCCGACGATAATTTCAAAACGGCTCTCGCCAGGCCACCAGTACTGCGGCCCATAACGGGCGTATAACAGATCGTGTATCTTCATCAAGGTGTCAGACAACATATACTTAACCTGCAATGCACTCATCCGTGCGTTTTTGCTTTACATTTCGGCGCACCTGCGTTAATTACTCTGCCATGGCCGGCACAAAAAAGAATAAACGCAAAGCCAGTACGGGTCAACTCGTAAACTTCGTACCCGGTTCGTACCTGGACCGCACGTCACGACCGGTCTACGCCATTGCCTACCTGCTTGTTTTTATCATCATTTACGAGATCGGCACGCTGCTGATCAGCCCCGATGTGCTCAATGCCTCCATCGCCCACAGTCGCCTGCGCGTAGTCTCTTTCATCTGGCTTCGTAATACGCTCGAGTACGTCGGCTTCTCATCGCGATTTGTATGGATCGCCACTCCCTTGGCCGTAGTCTGCATACTTCTGACACTGCAGATCACCTCGGGCAGCGGCTGGCGGATCTACATCCGCGACTTCGCCCCCATGACCATCGAGTGCATCCTGCTTGCTGTACCGCTGATTGTCCTGTCGCTTGTCCTGAACCGCTCCGCCGGCTACGGCGCGCACGAGAGCACCCATCCGTCCGTCGACGTCTGCGCCGTCCGCACAGCCTCAATCGAACAGCCAAGCTCTGACCGCTTGCCTGTACTGTCCACCGCGGCGCAGAACAGTGGCCAGCACAGTTTGCTTGTAAACATCGTCACCGGCATCGGCGCGGGAATTTACGAAGAGTTCATCTTCCGCCTGCTGATGATCATACTCCTGATGATCCTCTTCCAGGACCTGCTCGGCATTCCCAAGGTCACCGCCATCGTCTTGTCCGTCCTTATCTCCGCGGCGCTGTTCAGTCTTCACCACCACGTCTTCTTCGTAAACGGCGCGCTTCAGCACGGCGATCCCTTCTCCGCCACGCGCTTCATGTTCCGGTTCCTCGCAGGCGTCTACTTTGCAGGCCTCTTCGCCGTCAGAGGATTCGGAATCGCCGCCGGAACCCATGCATGGTACGATATAGTGGCCGCAACACTTAACGCGCTCTTCTATCACGCGTAACTGTACAGAGCCCGAAAAGCTGCCCGCGGACCCACAAAAAAATTCCGCCTCGGTCTCATAATGCCTCGGCCAAAGCCGCAAAACATCGGCTGGGTGGAGTTATAGGTGCTAAATGCCTGCTCAGACTTGATTTGACGGGCCATTTCTGATACAATCAACCTCGACAGTGGAAGAGGCGAAATGCTGGTTCATCCATTCATGTACGTTTAGTACGGTCCTTTTCGCGAAAGGAACGAACTGCCGGGCAGTCAAATTCATGTCTTGTGTTCAGGGGGAACGAAGATGGGATTCAACAGAGTTTTGCTTGTATTGCCGCCGTTTGTCTTTGCATTGCTGGTGGTGCTGCTGGCCTGATCGGCCGCACTTTAAGCGTTACAAAGACCGCTGGGGACCCCGCTTTGAGCGGATCCCCAGCCATCGAGGACAAAAACCAGGGGACAACATGAGAAAAACAGTCATTGCTTTGCTGATTATGTCCGGCCTGTACGCCTCTGCCTCGGGCGGCATTCTTATGTATGCGTTTCCCGAATCCAACGATCCGGGGGCAGTCGCCGAACCGCTTCGTGCGAGCGATTTGTTCGCACCATCGGCGCTGCAGCCTGAGGCGCACGGCGATACGGCAGGTCTTCTGTATGATGCTCTGGCGAACTGCCGCCTGATCGTGGAGCAGGACTGGACATACGCCGCGGATCGGACGTTTGTGAGCGGTCTCTACGCAGATCTGAAATACGCCGCCGAAGTCAGCCGGTGCATACGCCAGGTGCGAGGCAATCGCACACTCCATGTTTTGCGTGTCATAACGGCAGGATAACAACTTGCAGCCGGCCGACGCTTGATCCGGCGAGTAAGAATAAAAGGCCTGATTTCTCTCTTCCCTTGTGTGCGGAGTCGACTCCTCACGGCTCCGCACATTCTCTTGCTGGAACTCAGTATCTCTCCCACGGTGCACGGCTGAAACCGGGCGCCCCATCTCTCCCGAACCGCAGCGGCTCCGTCCCATTCTCAAAAGCTCCGATGTCCGGTGCAGCCCCTCGATAATCATCATTAAAACCAGGCAGTCGCACTCCTTTGTCGATCGCGGGATTCGGCGCCTCGACAAGCGGATCGGTGATCGCAAACTTCTTTCCGCTCCGCGAATACTCTACCCTGCCCCATTTGATGGTGTCCACCGTGGGAGCAAGAAACCACTCAAGCCGGTCTGAAGGCAGGAACATCGATTTGACAAATCCGCCGCCAAGATAACCGCCGGTAAGATCATTTCGGAAGTCGTTTGGAGGGCCCTGGTTTGGGCGGTCCGGGTAGCCTCGCCCCCGGACACGAAAGATATTATTACGTGAAACCGCGTTACACACTCCATGCCCGGTGAAAAGCTCCAGGGCGCCGCCCGGCTGCAACACAGTGTTATGAAAGATGTACCTCCGCCCCCAGTCGCCGGGCACGTCTTTGCCGTCCAGCATAAGCGTCCTGCCGGCGCCGGCCGTCTTGATAATCGCTCCTCCGCTCGAATCCTGGTGCGTAATCCGGCTCCTGCCGAACACATTGCGATAGATATAAAGCGGCCCCTTCGAGGTCCCCGCCGTCGCCACGAACGCAAAAGTCCGATCAATATAATTGCCCCAGATCCGAACGTTCATATTCGCCCCTTCGGCCTCGATGGCGTCGTCCCAGCAATTCGTAATGATATTGCCATAGATATCCGAATCGCGATTCGGACTTCCCTCGAAGCTGAAGTTGCTGCCCCCGCCGATGCCGTCGTTATACCCGTGATCCTCCGTCGACCGAATCTCATTATAGCGAATCACATTCCCGCCCGACGAATTGATAAGCGTAATCCCCTGCGGACCGTCCGGATGTCCCGACTCCCAGTCGTTGGAGCCGCCGCGCGGATGCTCGATCAGGTTCCGCTGCAAGACGAGCCGCCCAGCACCGCTCTCGGCAAAGATCGCACTGTCCGAGCCATGAAAAATCCCCCAAACGCGAGCACCGCCGATTCGTCCCCACCTCGTCATGCGGCAGTCTTCGATAACGACGTTCTGCACACCTCTGCGAATCAGCACCGCATGCTGACCGGCGTTCTTCAATTCGAGTCCGCGCACGATCACATAATCAGCGGCAACCTCGACACAATTGTCGTGCAGGTTAAAGACGTCGACCGCCGTTTTCGTCCCAGCCGCCGGAGTAACCAGATGCCACGCGTCCGCCGTCCCCCCCTCCGTGATGCGCACCGGCGCGTCCATTTCTCCGCCGGGCAGATAAGTAGTCTTGCCGATCGGCAATTCCTCGCCGCGAGTCGCCGCCTTCAGCGACGTTTTCTCTCCAGACACACTCAGCTCAATCTCATACGTCGTACCCGGCCGCAGATTGACCAGGCTTCCGCGAAACTCCCCGTCCATCTCCGCGTACCAAAGCGGATACCCCTGCCGCCAGTCCTCTTCGCCCTCCGCGCGAAACCGAACTTTCGCCTCACTGCCGCTCTTCGCTTCCACCTTCCAGTAAAGACCGATGCACTCGAAAGTCGCTACTGCGCTCTGCGCCCGGACCATACCCGGCCACGAAATCACGAATATTGCCGCGAACAACGCGTTCAACTGCCCTGGCGTCTGTCTGCTTTCCATAAACTGCTCCTCAATTCCGGCCTGTGCCATCATCGTGCATGTGTTGCCATTCTATGTGAAGTCTTGCGATTGCGATGCCCTGTTCGCCCGCGACGGAGTAGAGCAAATACAGCTGGCCGTCTTCTTCGTAGATTGCGGGGTCGCGGAGTTCGTGAACCGGCCCGCGAGCCGCCCCCCAGGACGACGGTCTGATCGGTTCATTGATGCCTTCCCACGGCTTCTCCGGTTTCATTATCGAGACTGGTTCTGTAAAGCGCCACTCGGTCCAGCCATCCGCAAGGTTCTCGACGCGCGATACAACGATGTGTTCGGGCGCATCGAGTCCGCGCGAGTAAAAAACGTAGAGAACATCGTTTGCTTTGTCGTGCCAGAGGGCCGTATGCCGCACGCGCGGCAGGATTCGCGGCCCGGTTTCGAAACCCGTGAGCCCGTCCCGCGAGCGATAGAGTATTCCGCCGTCGTTGTGGTATTTCGCCAGGGCATAATGATAATCACCGTGCTCAAAGACACGGAAGTAAAACAAGCCAAGCACTTCGTCGCCGGCCTTCCACTGCAGGCCGTCCTCAGACACCGCCGCCCATGTCAACTGCCCGCTGAGAGCGCTGCCCGCAGGCGCCGGCTGATGATAATACATCCGCATACGCCGCCGCTCATGGTCGACATGCACGTCCGGACTGGCGATATGACCGCGACCAGGCGCATCCTGCATCGGCAGCACGCCTCCCTCATGAATCGTCCACGGCCCCTCCAGCGAATTCGAATACGCCAGCCGGATGTACGTACCGTTGTGATGCGCAAAGTAAAGGTAATACCGCCCCAGCGCATTCTCAACCCAATCTGGCACACGAATAAGCGACGGCCCGTTAATGTTCTCCTGACCCCGCTCCGCCTTGAGGCCCGGCATCCCCGGATAGATTATCGGATTCTTCGCAAACCGCTCAACCCGAAACACTGCAACCTGCCGCCGGCCGCCCGCTGATTCGCTCGTCAGACGCCGTATCATCGCATACACCGCCGGATCGTCAGCCGGACCCCCGAAGGTGAACGGGTAATATTGATTTACCTTGACATGCATAAACCCCCACGAAGCCCCGTTGGCGGCGCACAATAGGACGGCCTTTGCTGCCTCCTCGCCGACCTTGTCGTCCTCGTTGCACACGATCGGCTTGCCGAACGATCTCAGCGCGGCTATTCGCGCAGGAATGTCTGCCAGCCGGGTATCGTTGAAATGAATCAGAAGAAAATCGCTCGCCTCGGCGACTGCGTCCGGCAGTCTGCCGTTACCCAGCCCGCTTGTGGAAACCAGCAGCGCTGGATATGTCTCCTTCGCCAGCCGGATCAACTCCGCCTGCCCCTCTGCCGTCTTTAAGATGCGATGATCGAAACCGCCGTGAGCAAACTCGTTGGCGATCTCAAGCACCACGTTGCCGAAACCCGACTCCTCAATCCATTTGACAACGTTGACCACCCCCGCCCGCACAGCCGCTGCATCCTTCAATATCTGATCCTGCCGCTGATAGTAGCAGCCGAGGATAACGACGACCCCCTGACGGTCGCACGCCTCAATCGCACGCTTTACCCGCTGCATATAACCCGGACGAAGCGATCCGTCAGCATTGAACGCCGAATTAACAGCCCCCTCGTAACCTGGAAATCCTCCCTGCAGACATAGGGTGAACGCGCGAACTCCGCAGGCGGTGTAATCAGCAATCGCGGCGATGAATTCATCGGTGTTCCGCTCGGCGTCGAACTCCGACCGACCGGGGTCCTCGAACGTGCTGTTGACCATCCGCACGTTCATGAGCAGCCCTTCCGCCCGCGTGCCCGGATACGTCACTTCCCCGTTAAGATGCCACCGTCCATCATGGATTGAAACACTGGTTTGCGGGGAATACGGCGCACTTGAAGCATACACTTCTGTGAACGGCGCCAGGCATA
>JAWLHD010000033.1:0-16250 GCA_041690555.1 Anaerohalosphaeraceae bacterium | reverse complement strand
CCGGAGACGGGGCTGTTGAAGCGGTGGCCGGAGGGTGGTCCGAAGGTGCTTTGGATGGTCAAGGGATTGGGGACCGGGTATTCGACGGTTACAATTTCCGATGGCACTATCTATACGACGGGGATGGACCGGTCCAACGGGATACTGTTTGCCTACGACGTGAACGGCAAGCTGAAGTGGAAGAAGACTTACGGGGCGGAGTGGCGAAGGTCATGGCCGGGCGTTCGGTGCACGCCGACCGTCGACGGAGGCAGCCTGTACCTTATCAGCGGCGTGGGGCAGGTGTATTGTCTGGATGCGGCAAGCGGCGAGCAGAAGTGGGCGGTGGATGCGTTTACAAAATTCGGCGGCAAGTACGGTACGTGGGGCATCGCGGAATCGCCGCTGATCGACGGTGATAACGTTATCTGTACGCCGGGGGGCGGCAAGGCGACCGTTGCGGCTCTGAACAAGCACACGGGGGAGACGGTTTGGACGTGTGTGGTTGAGGGGCAGCGGTCGAGCTACTGTACGCCAATTCTTTTTGAACGTGGCGGCAGGAGGATCATCGTTACGATGACGGATGACTATATCGTGGGCGTTGACGCGCGGACGGGGAAGGTTCTTTGGAAGGAGTCGGAGAAGGATTTGTTCGGCAAGAACAAGCAGATTAATCCCGTGTCGGCGATATACCATGACGGCGCCGTTTATGCCACGAGCGGTTATGACGACGGCGGGGTGATGCTTGCATTATCCGCCGATGGGTCTTCGTATACAAGGAAGTGGGTTGACAGGACCCTGGACTGCCATCACGGTGGCGTGGTGCTGGTCGACGGGTATCTTTACGGGGCAAACTGGCGAGATAACGGTGACGGTTCGTGGTGTTGTCTCGAATGGGAGACGGGCAAGGTGATGTACGAAAAGCACTGGCAGTGCAAGGGCTCGATGGTCTATGCCGACGGTATGCTGTACTGTTACGAAGAGAAGAACGGCAACGTTGCTTTGGTCAAGGCGACGCCGTCGGGATTCGAGATCGTCAGTTCATTCAAGGTGGTTCACGGGGACGGCAAGCACTGGGCACACCCGGTAGTATGCGGCGGTCGGCTTTATATACGGCACGGGGACGAGCTTGCGGCATACGATATTGCCGGCTGAAACGGCGGGACGTGATGACAGAAGCGCGTACCATACTTATATGCCGATGCTCGTATTACCACAGGGCGCCGGAGGCGGTTTGCGAACGGGTTGCCGACGGGTTGAGCAAGGCCGGCATGGCGTTCGAGTCTGTGGATGATCTTTGCGGGGCGGCGGCGCGCAACCTGGAGGCGATGCAGCGGTGGGCCGAGTCGCCGGCTCTTTGCGTGATTGCGTGTTATCCGCGGGCGGTGCGGTGGCTGTTCCATCGTGCCGGTGCGGCTTTGGACGAGAAGCGCGTGCATGTGTTCAACGCAATGAGCGAGAATGCTGACGGGATCGTTGCGGCGCTGACGGCGGATGCGTCCAAGGGCAATGGGGAGCATGTGCATGAAGCGGCGCAGGATGCGTGGGTTCCGTGGTATCCGGTGATCGACTACGACCGGTGTATCAACTGCAAGCAGTGCCTGAACTTCTGCCTGTTCGGGGTGTACGGGGTTTCGGGGGAGGGACGCGTGGAAGTGTTGAAGCCGGAGGGCTGCAAGACGAACTGTCCGGCGTGTGCGCGGGTGTGTCCTGAGCGGGCGATCATTTTCCCGAAGTACGAGAAGGGTCCGATCAATGGCGACGAGGTGGACGACAGTGCATTGGACGAGGAGAAGGAGCGGTCGGAGCTGGAGGCGCTGTTGGGCGGGGACGTTCAGGAGATAATCCGGCAGCGGACGGCGCGGAAGCGTTTTGCGCGCAGGGAAGACGGCGGGGATGAGATGTCTTCGGATCGGAAGCGTCAGCGGCTGGCGCGGCTTCAGGAGGAGCTGGATATTCCGCAGGACGTACTTGATTCCCTGTCGGGGCCGGGTCGGCGTGAGGATTCTGGTGCGGGCGATTGTCCGAATGCGGAATGGTGCGAGGGGGAGTGCGGCAGAGGGAGGGATAAGAGTTGATCAGCGGCGGTGCAGGCCCGGTGGTAGTTCTCGTCGCCGACAGGACCCTGAGTGCAAACTACAAGGTTCTGTTTGAGGGGATATTTGCGACGATGCAGACGACGCAGGTGCCTGAGGCGGTAATGCGGCGTTTTGTGTCGCCGCCGGTCCGAACGGACGGGCAAGGGCGTGCGCGTACGGCTCCGCTGGGACTGCGGCGGGTGGAGTCGGCTCTGTTGAAGTATGCCGGACTGGCGGAAGACGAGGTTGTCTGCACGACGCCGGAGGCGCTGGATCGGGTATTAGGGCCGTCGGTGAAGGTTGTGGCGGTTAGCTCGAGCGATCCACTGGGGCAGGGGATGAGCAACACCACGACGAAGAACTTCTGGAAGGGGGAGCTTTATACGCGATATTGGACGCGCCGGATGGTGCGGCGTATCGGCGAGGCGAAGCGGCGGTACGGGTTTAAGGTGGTCGGCGGCGGGGCGGGCGCCTGGCAGTGGGACCGGTATGAAGATGCTACGGCGGAAGAGTGTATCGATGTGGTGTTCGAGGGGTACTTCGAGTCGCAGGGGCCGCAACTGTTCAGAGATCTGATTGAAGGCAAGGAGCGGTCGAGGCGGCTGCGTGAGGGCGGGACGTGTATAGAGCACGTCGAGCCGATTCGCGGGGCATCGCTGCTGGGCATTGTCGAGCTTTCGCGCGGGTGCGGTCGGGGGTGCAAGTTCTGCACGATGGCGGACAGGAAGATGTCGCACTTGCCGGCGGATGCGATTTGTGCGGACCTGGAGACCAATGTTGCGGCGGGCGTGCGTTCGGTGGTCAGCGGGAGTGAGGATTTTTTCCGGTACGGGGCGCAGGGTGTCAAGCCTGAATTCGAGAAGCTTCGCGGACTGCTGGAACGAATGCGCGAGGTCAAGGGCCTTTCATTTATGCAGATCGATCATGCGAACATATCCTCAGCGGCGCAGATGACAGACGAGCAGCTTGGAGAGGTACGGCGACTGCTGACCTGGGAGGAGCGATCGGATTATCTGTGGGTGAACATGGGTGTGGAGAGCGCAAACGGGCATCTGGTTGCTGAGAATTCGCCGGGTAAGCTTGCGCCTTTTCGGCCTGAGGAATGGGAGGATCTCGTTCGTCAAACGGTTGAGCGGATGGGGCGAAACGGGTTCTTTTCAGTGGTGAGCCTGATTCTTGGATTGCCGGGGGAGACGCCCGACGATATCGCGCGGACGTTGAAGCTCGTGGAGTATCTCGAGGGGCAGAAGGCGGTGGTGTTCCCTGTGTTTTATGAGCCGTTGCTGAGCGAGCAGATTAACGACGGGCTTGGATTTACGGTGGACAGGATGCGTGCGGATCATCTTGAACTTTACAGCCGGTGCTACGAAATCAATTTTGGCAAAGTGCCGCTGCTGTTCTGGGACAATCAGCGTGCGGGCGGGGTTCCGTGGCTGAAGCGGTCGGCGATGCAGCTTCTGGGAAAGACAGAAGTGCATTCGTGGCGTCGTACCTTCCGGAGAGTCGGCAGGCAGATCGCGGGTCGCAGTGTTTCGGTGGAGGCGTGAGAATGGCGGATACGGGGACAGAAACGAGATCGTTCAGGCCGCCGCAGGACAACGTTCCGAAGACGCGCAAGGAACGGGAGGCACTGCTGGAGGCGGTCGGTCGTTATGTCGAGGAGAGCAGGCCTGTTGTGCCGCTGTCTCTGGATGAGCTGCGGTGGCATGCCGCGGCGGTGGTGAAGCGGGCGGGCATAGATGCCAAGTACGCGGATTTTGCGGCGGTGCTGGTCAGCAATGCGGCGTGGTGGCCGGTGGTGGCGGGGATTCCTTATCACAAACGGCTTTTGCTTCTGCCAAAGTGTCTGCGGAACAAGGAACTGTGCCAGGCTGAATTCGACGAGATCGGGCTGCTGTGCGAGCACTGCGGAAATTGCCTGATAGATGAACTGAAACGACAGGCGGAGCAGTTGGGTTATCCCGTTCTGATCGCAGAAGGTTCGCCGATTGTGATGTCGCTGGTGAAGACTGGCAAGGTGGACGCCGTTGTGGGCGTCAGTTGTCTTTCCGTCCTGGAGAATGTTTTTCCGTACATGGACGCGGGGGCGGTGCCGGGAATTGCAATTCCGCTGCTGTATGACGGGTGTTGCAATACGGGTGTGGACGTCGAGTGGGTCTGGGAGGCAATCTTCCGGACTGCCGAGAGGGAGAGTCGTCGGTTGAACCTGGAGGCGTTTCGCAGAGAGGTGCAGACGTGGTTTGCGGCAGAGGCGGTCGAGCAGTTGATTGGGGGGGACGGGCACGTTGAAAGACTGGCGGCGGAGTGGCTGTGTGCCGACGGCAAGCGGTGGCGGCCTTTCCTGACGGCGGCGATGTATGAGATACTGACAGCGGGCGACGGCACTTCGACCCCGGCGGCGCTTCGGCAGGCGGCGGTTGCAGTGGAGTGTTTTCACAAGGCGTCGCTGATCCACGACGACATCGAAGACGGCGACGATCTTCGTTACGGGCGCAAGACGGTTCACGCGGAGTGGGGCGTGCCGATCGCACTGAACGTCGGCGATTACCTGTTGGGTGAGGGGTATCGGCTGCTGGCGGAATTGGATTTGCCCGACGGGTGCAAGACTCGCTGCGTCCGGGTTGCCGCGCGGGGACACCGGAGTCTTTGTCTGGGGCAGGGTAAGGAACTGGCATGGGTTCGGCGGCCGCGGCCGCTGCCAGTGGATGAGGTGATCGATATATTTCGCAAGAAGACATCGCCGGCGTTTGAGGTTGCGCTGAAGTTGGGCGCGGTTATCGCGGGGCAGGACGGCGAGCTTGCCGGTGTGCTGGAAGACTACAGCGAGGCTCTTGGCGTTGCGTATCAGATCCGCGACGACCTTGATGAGTTTGAGACGAGTGACATCGGCGCGGGCGCCATCAGACCGTCGCTGCTATTGGCGATGGCCTGGGAGAAGGCGGAAGGGGAACGCAAGGGGTTGCTGGAATCGGTGTGGTCGCGTTCGGAACACGTTAAAGGAACAAATAGCGACTTAATGCATCTGTTCGACGAGCTTGGCGTGCGGCGTGCGGCTTTCAATATGATGGAGCTGTACAAGTCGCGGGCATTGAGCTGTCTTGGGCGGTTGACGAACGCCGATCTGAAGGGCCTGCTTCGGCGGGTGATCAGCAAGATATTCAACGAGATTGATTTGATGGGCTGCTGTAATGACTATCAGGCGCGACATGTTGGCGGCGGCGGCGCGGGCGAAAGGCCTGCTGGATAAATCGGCGGCCGACATCGTTGCGTTTGTCCTTGCAGAGATGAATCCCGACGGCGGCTTCAAGGGACGCAGCGGCGCGAGCGATCTGTACTACACCGTATTCGGCATCGAGGCGATTCGTGCGCTGGGCGGCAAAATGAACACTGCTTTAGTGTCGGATTACACGGATCAGTTTGCCGACGGCAGGTCGCTGGACCTTGTGCATCTGGCGTGTCTGGCGAGGTGCCGTGCGAATCTGGCGGAAGCGGGGGAGCCGCAGCCTGCATTCAATGAGGCGATTGCGAGATCGCTTGAGTTGTATCGGTGCGCCGACGGCGGCTACGGCAGCACGCCGTGCGGCGCACGCGGTACGGCATATGGATGCTTTCTTGCTCTTGGCGCGTACCAGGATCTGGAACTGACACTGCCGGACAGAGCGGGACTTGCGGCATGCATTTGTTCGCTGGCGCGTGATGACGGCGGATATGCGAATGACGCAACGATCGAGACGGGTTCCACGCCGGCGACCGCGGCGGCGGTGGCGGCGCTGCATTACCTTGGAGAGAGCGTATCGGAGGCGTCGTCGCGGTGGCTTCTGTCGAGGGGCCGCGCGACGGGCGGATTTCTGGCGACGCCGACGGCACCCATTCCCGACATGCTGTCGACGGCGACGGCGGTTCATGCGCTCGCGCTGGCCGGGACCGCACTGGACAGCGTCAGGCAGCCGACGCTGGAGTTCATCGACAGCCTGTGGAGTACCGATGGGGCATTTGCGGGCAACTGGCTGGACGATACGCTTGACTGCGAATACACTTACTATGCGCTTCTGGCGCTGGGACACCTGATCGGGGAATGATGGATATTGACAGCACACGTCTGCGCAAGGTCTCTGCGGCACTTAAGCAGCGACTGTTGGCCATGCGAGCGGAGCATGGATACTGGAGGGGTGAGCTTTCCAGCAGCGCGCTGTCGACAGCGACGGCGGCGTTTGCCTTGTGGCGCGTCGATGCGCAGGGGCATCGGGCGCTGATCGAAAGCGGGCTCGACTGGCTGGCGGATCATCAGAACGGTGACGGGGGCTGGGGCGACACGGTTGCAAGCGAAAGCAATATAAGCACGACCATGCTGTGCTGGGCGGCATTCACGGCGGGCGGGAGCAAGTCCTCGCACAAGGAGGCGGTCCTGCGGGCCGAACGGTGGCTTGATGAATATGCCGGAGGGCTTGAGCCGGATGCGCTGGCGGAAGCCGTCTACGGCAGCTACGGCAAGGACCGGACGTTTTCGGTGCCAATCCTGACGATGTGTGCTATGGCGGGGCGATTGGGCGAGGACGGGTGGCGGTTTGTCGCGCCGCTACCGTTCGAATTGGCGGCACTGCCGCGGGGTCTGTTCAAGCGGCTGAATCTCAGCGTGGTCAGTTACGCTTTGCCGGCGCTGATCGCGATGGGACAGGCGCGGTTTCGTAATCGGCCACCTCGTAACAGGCTCGTGCGCCTGCTTCGCGGATGTGCGTGCCGGCGGACGCTGCGGATAATGGCGGCGATTCAGCCGGGCAACGGAGGGTTTCTCGAAGCGACGCCGCTGACGAGTTTCGTTGTGATGAGTCTTGTCGCGGCGGGGTACGGGGGCGATTCGGTTGTGAGCAAGGGTGTGGGTTTTCTGGTTGACAGCGTTCGGGGGGACGGCAGCTGGCCTATCGATACGGACCTTGCGACGTGGCTGACGACCCTGTCGATCAAGGCGCTTGCACAAGGGCGGGATTATCATGCGCTGCTTTCCTATAAGACACGGTCGCGGGTGCTGATCTGGTTGCTGGGGCAGCAGAATCGGTCGACGCACCCTTACACTCAGGCGGCGCCGGGCGGGTGGTCATGGACGGACCTGCCGGGTGCGGTTCCGGATGCCGACGATACGGCTGGGACGCTGCTGGCGATTCATCACTTGGCGGGGCCCGCCGATGAAGTTGCGGGCGAGGCGTTTGCGGGTGTCAAGTGGCTGCTGGACCTGCAGAACCGCGACGGAGGCATGCCGACTTTTTGCCGTGGGTGGGGCAGGCTGCCTTTTGATCGCAGTGCGGCCGACCTGACGGCGCATGCGCTTGCAGCGTGGAGCGTTTGGGCGGACGAACTTCCCAATCCTGCAAAGAAGCGGACCGAAGCTGCCATGCGACGGGCGATCAGGTTTCTCATAAAGAATCAGTCGCAGGACGGCACGTGGCTGGCATTGTGGTTCGGCAATGAGAAGGCAAAGGGCAAGGAGAATCCGGTGTACTGTACGGCCAGGGTGCTTTCGGGGCTCAATCGGGTTTCGGCAGAGCTGCTTAGGCCGGCGGCGACGCCTGTCAGTAAGGCGGTGGGATGGCTTTTGGATGCGTGTGGAAGTGAGGGCGGCTGGGGCGGCGATGCGGGTGTGGAGCCTTCCATTGAGGAGACGGCGGTTGTGGCGGATGCGATAGCGGCGCTGCTGCTGCGTGCGCGGCATGAGGGGGCGTTTGCCGCTATGACTGATTTGCCGCTTGCGCGGATGGAGGAGGCAGTCGGCGGGGCTGGGACGTGGCTGATGGAGCGGCTGACTGGTGCGAGTGAGATTGCGGCTGCGCCAATCGGTTTGTACTTCGCGAGGCTGTGGTATTTCGAGCGGCTGTATCCGCTGATCTTTGCGGTTTCGGCGCTGCAGAAAATTGAAACGCTTTGCGGGATCGAAAACGTATGACGCGGCTGCTTAATCGGCGGCGGCGGTTTGCCACATGCCGTCGGGCTTGATTTGCAGGACGCCTGCGTCGCGGTGGAATTCCAGAAGGGCGATGTTGTAATCGACCAGGGCGTCAGTGGCGTCATTCTGGGCTCTGAGCAGGTCTTTCTGGGCATCGAGGACATCGCGCACCGTGGCACGACGGTTTCCGGGGCTGCTGTACTGGAGCAGCAGGAAAGTGTTGTCGACCCGCTGCTGGGCGAGGCTCATAGCATGCTCCTGTACGAGGTATCGCTCGCGTGCTTCCTTGAGTTTTCGATATGCCTGACGAACTCCAATGACTACCTGATCGGTGGCCTCCTCGTGGGTTCGGCGCTGCTGGATGAGAGTGATCAGTGCCTTGCGATAGGCCACTTTTTCTGCCATGCGGTCCAGCGGCAGGTCAAGGTGTGCGCTGAGAGCGTAAGTGTCTTCAGCGGCCCGCACTTGTCCGGCGACGGCGCCGAAACCTCGCCGCCTTGATATTACGGGGGAGGCTACACCGACCAGATCTAATTGGGTTCTCAGGCCGTCGGCGGCTACCACGACTTTGCGTTCGGCGTCCAATACCATGTCAGAAACGTTGGCAAGGTCCAGTCGGGTCTGCAGTGCCGTGTCTATGGCATCTTCTTCGCTGAAGTCGAGCTTCGGCACGCCCTTGGCGACGAGCGCCGTCAGTTCATTCTGGTCCAGTTTTATTGAAGTTGCGGCAGGAAGGCCGAGCGTTATCTTGAACAAGTCCAGCATCTCTTCATATTCGCTCTTAGCCAGGACATATTGATCAAGGGCATCAAGTCTGTCCTGATGGGCCTGCTGCAAACCATGCAGAGGGACCTTTCCCGCCTCGTTCAGAGTCGCCATACGCTCGTAGAGTGTGCTAAGCATTCGGTAATTGGCCTCGGCGTTGACCATTACGTTATGCAACTCCAGCAGGCTGTAGTACTGGCTGATGACGTCTACTACGAAAGTCTTTCTGAAGCGGTTGAACGTGCGTATCTGATACAGCAGGTTCCGCTCAGCCTGTGTGAGTTCCTCGAGGGCGACGGCACGACCGCTGCCTCTCAGGAGCGGAACCTGTATGGCGGCTGTCAGAACGGACGTCAGTCCGCTGCGGAAATCACCGCTGAGGATGTCGACCCAGCCGAGCGCCACCTGGGTGCTGATCATGCCGCCGGTGGCAAGCAGCTGCTGGAAGCCGATGTTCGCCTGGCCTTCGACGGTTTCTCCATCGCCGTCCCACGTGGCGCCGATGCTGCCCAGCGCAAATAAATTGGGAACGTAGAGGTGCCGTATAAGACGCAGATCGAGCGCCATGAGGTATATAGCTTCCTTTTCGGTATGGTAGTTGCGGTTGTGGGCGGTGGCCAAGGCGACGGCATCAGCGACAGTCAGGATTCCGGATGCCGGGACGGTTTTGTCCATTTTGATATCGTCAGGGGAAGGTTCCGTATCGCTGATCCTGTAATTCGACTTGACGCCGAAAGCTGAGTCCCACTTTTTGTCGATCATGCTGTAGACTTCTTCGTCGGCCTGGGTCTTGACCTTCTCAGGCTCGAGGGCGCAGCCTGCCAGCGTGCATAACACGACCATGCCGCAGATGCTCAGGCAAAGGACCATGCTGATGTGAAAGTTACGAATCATTTATGCGTCACCCGCCCCCGTACTTTTTCGAGCCGACTTCGGCGGTCCGTTGATCGCCGGACGTTACATAAGTTTGATGCCTACCTTCTCATTGGGTTTGATCTTCATTCCCGGTGGAACGGCGACCTCAAAGGGCAGTCCGTATTCGGGCACCTGGGGGTCGAGCCACAACTCAGCCGGCACGGGCAGAAACGCCGGGCCGACACGGTTAATCTCGCTCATCGCGACCTGCCCCCTGTGGCCTCGCCGCACAATCTTGACCGGCCTGCCTTCACGGATATGTTCCATGCTCTCTTCTTTGACCCAGGCCATTACGGTATCGGCGGTCGGCCTTGCAATTGAGAGTATGGGTTCGCCGAGCAGGACAGGGTCGCCGCTTCGCCTTATTATCTGACTGACGATACCATCAAATGGGGCCATGAGTGGCAGTGCGACTCGCTGGGTCATCTGCTCAAGAAGCAGTTCGTCGATTCTCTTGTACTGTACATTGATGGCCGTACGAATAGGGTTAAGCGTCAGGCCAAGCGAAGGCGAGACAGCCTCTCTGGCTTCCATCTTTGCCAAACGGGCGAAAGCTTCTTGGGCGTTCTTTCTGGCCTGGGCCAAAAGCCGTTCGTTTTCGGAGATTTTTTTTGCCAGGAAGTTGTACTGGGCCTCAGCCTTCTGCAATTCGTATGGTTCAACGGCGTTTTTATCGATCAGGTCTCTGACGATTCTTACTTCCAGCTCAAGATCTTTCAGGAGGATGCGATCTGGTTCGAGAATTGCCTCGATTTCGAGGGCCGCAAGCCTTGCCCTCTCGACGTCGACAGACATTCGCCTGAGTGCTTCGGTGTAGTCTGTTTCATGCTCTGCGACCTGTATGCGGAGTTCTTCTTCGGCTGCAGCGAGTTCGGCCCTGAGGCGGGCGATCTCCAGTTCGATGGTGGCTTTCTCGGCTTCGAGCTGACTTTGTAAGGTTTCGTTATCGAGCACAGTATTAATAATGACCAGCGTTTCACCGGCCTGTACTCGCTCAAAGAGCTTAACAGGCAGGCTTTTGACGCGGCCATGACTGGTGGCGGCGACATTGTAGACATCTCCCATTGCCAGGCCGACGACTTCGCACCGCTGGGCGCGTTGAAGAAACAAGGCGCCTACGGCCGCGACGGCCACGATCCAGACGAGAATCGTGATCAGGTGAAGGCTTAGAGTGCCTTGTCGAAGAGTCCGAGTATTTAATCTTTTCATGCTGTAGCTACACCTCCAACAACTGCTCCTGCATGGTCAGGCTGATGTTCTTGACTCCCTGGATATTCTGCAGCTCCGAGAGCATTTGTTCGTTGCGATCGGCATTTCGGATCATGACTTGATAAGAGTACTCGACGTCGGGATTTCCGAAGTCGCCGTCCTGTGCAGAGATCAGCGTAAAGGTACGGCAAAACCGGCGCAGCACCTGTGGAATCGGGTGCCTGGGGCCGATGTGGCCGGTGAGGCTGAACCTGAGAAAACCATTGTGGGGCTTGTGTTTGCCGAAGTCAGTGAGGTAGAGGTATATTATGACGAGGCTCAGCACGACGGTTCCGATTATTGCGATGGTGTATCGCTGCGAGCCGGTAGCCATGCCGATGACCAGTGCGCAGAAAATGAATGCAATGTCGCGCGTATCCTTGATCATGTTTCTGAAACGTATGATCGACAGAGCACCCATGAGTCCGACGGCGGTAACGAAGCTTCCGGCGATCGTGGACATGACCATAGCGATGACAACAGTGATGAGGATCAGCGACTGGACAAATGACTTGGAGTATGAGAGCCCGCTGTGGGTGAAATAATATACCCATGCCAGGGCCTGGCCGAGCACAAACGCCAGCAGAAGCGACAGCAATACCATATCAGGCGTGTACAGGCCGCCGGATGTATTGCCGTCCAGAAATTCCCAGATTCTATCCATGGATGTATCCTGCTAATTGAGGTGCACCGAAACGATACGCCTGGGGTGCACAAAACCCCGCAGCACAAGATAACTGTATCGAGGAGCCGTACTTTGACATAGCCCCTTGTTTAAGATCAAATGTCTTTACCATCCGGCTCAGCCATGCCGGGTAATGGGCGGTGAACTTGATTTCGAGGATGACGAAACTGAGTCGGGCGTCCTGCCAGCCGGTTCCGTTGAGCCGGATCAGCGGCTCGCGTGTAATCTTATACGACAACTGTCGGTCGAACGTGACCCTTACTCGATTGTCCGAGTCTCCCTCATAGGCTTCCCGCATATAGCGAACCAGCACCAATGGCTTTGCGTTGACGTAATTGACGTACAGCAGGAACTGCCGGAGTGCGTTTTCGTCAGTCTTGTATCCTGTAGGAATTTGCCCCGTCTTAAGGATAGTTGACACATCCTCGTGCTGCACGCGCGCGCGGCTCTTCAAGATGACGTTCGATACCCGGCGTTTGACCTCGAAAAAGCATGGGGATTCCGGGTTGTCGCTATATCCCCGGATTCTCAGTTTGAATCGATTCTTCTTGCCTTCCCAAGTTTCCCTTGCGAGCTGGAAACCGTCGGAATCGAGATAAAGGCTCACGATTGGGTACTCACCCCTTGGCCGCAACTTGGCATAGCGGTCCGGTTCTATTAAGGCTCGGACGTATTGGGCAATTGCACGGGCCCTGGACTCGCTGATGCGGTACTTGAGTTCATACCGGCAGGCGAGCATTGTGTCTTTGGGGTTGGCGATGGGGGCCTTGGCGTTGGCGGGCCGGAGGGGCTGTACATTCCCTTGAGCGGCCGAAGCAGCCGCAGGAGGTTGTGGCTGGGCGGACAATATTGGCTGTCCTTCCACCAGTTTTTTCAGTTCATCGCCTGCCATATCCTGAGACCATACAAGGCCGCTTGGAATCCGTTGCTGGACACTTTGCGGCCTTGCCATCACACATCGTCTGTTAGTTTCTTGTGAGAAACCTGTTCGTGCTGTTGTGGAACACGACCAGCTTGATATTAAAGAGCCCCGCAACGGGCCTGCCGTTACACTTTTTCTTCGTGTTTGGCCCGTTTTCGACTGCTTGAGGAAGGTTTTCGTTCATCACCCGACTTCCAGCATGTCATAGTCGCATTATATCGCGCCAACTGAAAAATTACCAGCAATTTCCGGGTCAAACGGCGAATACCCCCCGGTGCGTATCCAATCCTGATGCCGGGTTTATTATAGCAAAAAGGCGTTTGATTTGTCAAGGTAATTTGGGGGATTTGGAGATGGTCGTGAATGGTGGTCAAGGAGGTCAGCGGGCCTGCATAGTGATATAAAACCAATCTGTGGGGCAGCGGTTAAGGAAATCAGCACTGCGGCATATCAGCCCCTTTCTGCGTGTTCGTGCGCCGGCCTGGCAGGTAAATCGTTTGAGCAGAGATTTTGTCGATTGCGGGATCATTTGAGGTCGACCTAATCCATTACAGGCGGGGCTGAATTATTGCATTCTCTGCAAGAGGGGCTGTAGTTTGCGCACCGGGGGGAACGAACCGGGAAAGGATATGGCATGACATCACAGGATAATATGAGCCGGGAAGTCGACATATTTCTTAGGGCCGGTTTCTCTCCCAGATATCAGGAGGCAAAGCTGGCTTTTCCGACCAGTGAAATATGGAAACGTTTTCGGGGGACCGGTACCGAGTTGTGGCTGGATACGGGCAGCATCGAAGATGCCGAGGTGTTATGGGTACAGGAGTTTTCGGCTCTAACGACGAACAACAGCCTGCTGAACAGGGAGATTCAGTCGGGGCGTTATGATGCGGAGATACCTGCGATGGCGGCTCTGCTGGGGCCGTACAACCTCACTGAAAGAGACTGGCGGCTTGAGTTTGCGTTCATGCTGAACGCCTGGCACGCCATGCGGCTTGTAGAGCGTTTCGAGGCTTATGTTTCGGTGGAGGAACATACCGAACTGGCTGAGGACGTTAGGGGAGCAGTGGAGTATGCGAGGCGTTATTACAACCTCTGCCCCGAACGTTTCATTGTGAAGGTGCCCTTTACGCCCGCAGGGGTGCTTGCGACACGGCAGCTTTCACGTGAGGGCATTCCGATCAACCATACGTTGGGGTTTTCGGCGAGGCAAAACTACGTGGTTGTGAGGATTGCCCGGCCGGCGTTTGTGAACGTCTTTCTGGGTCGGCTCAACAACTTCGTATCAAGTAACGATCTGGGCAGCGGCGTCTATGTGGGAGAGAAGGCTGCTTTGGCTTCTCAGAGGGTCGTTCGCGAGATTCGCATGCGCTATGGGGCAGGGACACGGCAGATCGGGGCAAGCTTGCGGAATGGAAAGCAAATAGTGGACCTTGCTGGGTTGGACGTGATGACCATGCCGCCAACAGCCGCTCAGGAAGTCGCGGCGGGTAATGAGCCGGCGGACGATATAGGCGATCAGACGGGCGGTGAGTACACTGCCGGCGTCAGGAAAGATCTCGACGCCCGCAAATTTCGGCTCGAAACGTTATGGGACGTTGAGCCGGAATTGGTTGCGTGTGTTGACGCGCTGGAAAACGAGAATCTTGACGGCTTCTCGGCAGATGACCTGGTGGACTTCTTTGATCTGCACGGCTGCGGCGATGTATTGGTGCGATGGAGCGACGAGGAACGTTCGCTGGTCGAATTGCAGGGCAAGATCCCCAGACTGTTCAATTGGGAAGAGCGGCTCGCCTTGCGGGAGATCGGTCTGGATAGCTTGATGAATCTTGCGGGACTGGCGAGTTTTGCCGCCGACCAGAGGGCGATGGACGATCGCGTTAGCGAGATCGCGGTCGCAGGCAGGCTGTATCATGTCTGAAACGGCCGGCGGCAATCATGCGATCTAAAAGGTTTGGCGGAGAACTGCGGGAATTTTCATGACAATCTGCCGCGGAGTCAGTATAAGTTGTGTTTTCGTCGATGGTTAGGGTCGCCCGCGGATTAAGCGGCCGGCGGGTCCGGACGAAATACCTGTGATGGAAATGCGGGCTGTACTGTAACGAGCCCTTGCTGCATATGAACTTTGCCACGGCGTTTAAAGTCCATGCCGCGGCTTGTTTCCCATGAGGATTAAGAGTGTTTAAATCGAGTGAAATCAGAAGTGCGTTTGTCGAGTTTTTTAAACAGCGCGGACACACATTCGTGCCCAGCGCCAGGGTGGTTCCCGCGGGCGACGAGACGCTGCTTTTCACAAACGCGGGGATGAACCAGTATAAAGACATCTTTTTGGGACTTCGCAAGCCGGCTTGGCCCCGGGCTGCCAACAGCCAGAAATGCATTCGAGTAAGCGGCAAGCACAATGATCTGGAAGAGGTTGGACTGGATACATATCATCATACTTTTTTTGAGATGTTGGGCAACTGGTCTTTTAACGACTACTTCAAGGCTGAGGCTATTGAATGGGCGTGGGAACTTCTTACGAAGGTCTACGGCATAGATCGGCAGCAACTATGGGCGACAGTGTTCGAGGGCAACGAGGCTGAAGGCAGCCAGCCGGACCATGAGGCTGCGGAGTTGTGGGTTAAGATTACCGGCATAGCGAGGGAGCGGGTGCTTTATTTCGGCAGGAAGGACAATTTCTGGGAGATGGGCGCGACTGGGCCTTGCGGTCCGTGCAGCGAGATACACATCGACCTGGGTGCGGACAGGTGCGACATGCAGCACGTCAAGGGGCACAAGTGCGCGGTTAACAGCGGCTGTGCGCGGTTCATCGAATTGTGGAACCTTGTGTTCATACAGTTCAATCGGCAGCCTGATGGGACTTTGGAAAAACTCGGAGCTCGCTACATCGATACGGGCGCCGGGCTCGAACGGATCAGTGCGGTGCTCCAGAACAAAAAGAGCAATTATGACACCGACCTTTTCATGCCGATAATCGAGAAAATATCGGAGATGACGGGGCATCAATATACATCCAGACTTGACAGCAAGGGCGACAGTGCGTTTCGCGTGATCGCTGATCATATCCGCAGCCTGACGTTCTCGATTTCCGACGGCGTTACGCCTTCGAACGAAGGGCGAGGTTACGTGATGCGGCGGATACTCAGGCGGGCGGCGCGTTTCGGACGCGTGCTGGATGCACACGAACCGTTCATGTACAAACTGGTCGGCGTATTGGCGGAGACGATGGGCGACGCGTATCCGGAGGTGCGGGACAGAGCCGAATTCGTTGCCGGTGTAATAGAGTCGGAAGAGGCGAGTTTCGGGCGGACGCTCGACCGTGGTCTGGATATATTTGCGAAGGCGGCCGAGAGAGCGGAAGAATCCGCTGACAGGACCGTTAGCGGTGAGGATGCGTTTGCGCTTTACGATACCTACGGTTTTCCGGTGGATCTGACTCAGTTGATGGCACGGGAGCGCGGCCTAAAGGTCGATACCGACACCTTCGAGTCGCTCATGGACGAACAGCGTGCGCGGGCGCGGGCGGCTCAAAAGGGCGTATCCATGGCGGCGAGCCTGAGCGGTGTGGCGCTGCCGGCGACCGATGATTCGGCGAAATATGAGGGCGATGCTTGTTCGGCCAAGGTGGTCGGGTGGATTGACGAGCAGGGCTTCAATACAGAAGGCTCCGTAGACGAAGCTCGCGGGGAGGCCGGTCTGGTGCTTGACAGAACCTGCTTTTAC
>JAWLHD010000032.1:0-16462 GCA_041690555.1 Anaerohalosphaeraceae bacterium | reverse complement strand
GCGTAGTCGTTCTCACCGAATACGGCGCCCGCAGGCTGCTTGCAGCGGAGAACACTATCGGCCGAACGCTTCGCGTGGGCTCCAGTTATTTCGAAATTATCGGCATCGTCAGGAGTGAAGGGGGGCTGGCCGGTAACATCCAGATGCCGGACGAGCAGATCGACGCCTACATCCCGATAACCGTTGCCCGCGAGCGATTTGGCGATATCGCAACGATGCGAAGCGCCGGCGGCTACAGCCGCGAGATGGTGGAATTGCACCAGTTAATCGTAGAGGCCGACAGCATGGACAACGTCGAGTCGGTGGCAAAGGGAATTGAAGCAATGCTGGCACGTTTTCACAAGAAAGAAGATTACCGCGTAAGCGTTCCGCTTGCGCTGTTGCGACAGGCCGAAGCCACCAAGCGCACCTTCAACATCGTGCTGGGATCGATTGCCGCAATCAGCCTCCTCGTTGGGGGCATCGGCATTATGAACATCATGCTGGCTTCGGTTACTGAACGCACCCGCGAAATCGGTGTTCGCCGCGCCATAGGCGCCAAGCGAAAGCAGATAATCAGCCAGTTCCTGATTGAAACGATTGTGCTTTCGACAGTGGGCGGGCTCATAGGCATCGCGCTTGGCATGTTCATCCCGTGGCTCATAACGTACTTCGCGGGCATGCCCACAATAGTGACTCTTAAGAGCGTTCTGCTCTCCGTGGGTATAAGCATCGCCGTGGGCGTGGTCTTCGGATTGTACCCGGCCGTACGCGCAGCCAAGGTCGACCCCATAGTAGCCCTGCGCCACGAGTAAATGCTTCCGCTGCAAAGGCAGCAGACGCCGACATCAAACTACTCGTCCTGATTCACATCGGGAAGCACTCCGATTTCCACTTCGACGGTTTGCATCTGACCTTCGCGATAGAACTCTACCTGGGCCATTGTGCCCGGCTCGAGTTCGGATATTACAAGCTGAAGATCGTAGCTGTTGGCAATCGCGTTGCCGTCTACACTGATGATCACGTCCTCGGGCTCAATGCCGCCGCGGTCGGCCGGCCCGTCCGGCTCCACGGCAACAACCATCGCGCCTTCTTCATCCGGCAGCCCCAGCCGTTCGGTCATCGGTGCGCGCACGTCCTGTATCTGCACGCCCAGATAGCCGCGTACCACCTCACCCCTTTCGATGAGCTGCTCCATAACCGTCCTTGCCGTGTTGGACGGAATAGCCAGTCCGATACCTTGAAATACGGCCTGCGAGCCGACTATCGCCGTATTCACACCGATGACTTCCGCCCGCATATTGACCAGAGGCCCGCCCGAATTGCCTGGGTTGATGGCTGCGTCGGTCTGAATATATGTCTCGTATATTTGACCTGTCGTCCTTCCCTTGGCGGAAATGATGCCCGCCGTTACGGTATGCGCCAGACCCCTGGGCGCCCCGATGGCCAACACCAGATCTCCGACGTCGGCCTGCTTGCTGTCGCCCAGGGATGCCGCAATAAGGTCATCGGCTTCGATCTTGACCACTGCCAGGTCGGTTCTGGCGTCCGTGCGTATCCACTCGGTGTTGAAAGAACGCCCGTCGGCCAGGATCACCTGCACCCGGTCCGCGTCGCGCACCAGGTGCCAGTTGGTTAGAATGTACCCGTTGTCCGCGTCTACTATGATGCCGCTGCCGACGCCGACCTGGAAAAGCTCCGGCGGTTGTCCTTGTCGGCCGCGCCTGGGCGGCAGATCAGGTATTCCCCGGCGTCCCTGCGCGTCATCCAACTCGATCCGTTCCGCCGCCGCTACGACGACCACCGCCGGGATCATGGTCCTTGTCACAGCCCTGAAAAGCGGCGACAGCACATCTTGTTCGGGCAATTCATCGAGCGGTTCACCCTGTGCCGCGGTTTGTGCCATGCCGTTTTGGCCTATCTGCCCGATCAGAACGGGCACGTACAGAACTGCCGCTGCAATGACTGCTGTGCCTGCAATCCATGCGACTGTTTGAGTCCTCTTTTTCATCTTTCTGCCCCCCGTTTCCTGAGTGGTTCTCGCGGCCGATATGCACATCTTTAGCCCATCCCGACGTGTCTAACTCGGTTCGCAGCCTGGTTTACTTAAGTGAACAGTATCTCGTTTGCGGCGGTAAAGCAAATCAGGCAGTCAGGCCGGGACGTCCCGGCCAAAAGCACTTTACATTTTCAACGATTTATGGATAATAATGAGGGGGGCTACATACGTTGATGTTGGAGGTTGTGCAAATGAACAGAGTGAGCAGGTTTTTTATTATTTCAATTGGAGCATTTTGCGTCCTGTACCTGGCTGGATGCAACGAAGCACAAGTAAAGGAGACCGAGGTGCAGGAATTCGTAACGGCGCATGTCGAAAAAATCAGGCCGATGGAGAAGGAAACCAATCTCGCCGCCTGGACCGCGGAAAATACCGGCCGCGACGAGGATTTCGACCGCTTGAGCGAACTGGAACTTGCCCTCAGGCAGGTCTACGCCAACGCGGATGAGTTCGCATATATCAAGGGCATTAAAGAAAGCGGCGGACTTACCGATGCGCGTCTGAACAGGCAGGTCGAGGTACTCTATCGCGCCTATCTCGCAAATCAGATCGAACCCGACCTTCTCAAGCAGATTGTTGAGTTGAGCACCGAAGTCTCCAAAAAGTTCAACACCCACCGCGGAACCATCGACGGACAACCGGTCACGGACAACCAGATCAAGGAGATACTCAAGACCGAGACGGATTCCGATAAGCGCATGAAGGCATGGCTTGCCGGCAAGCAGGTGGGCGCGGCCATAGCGGCCGACGTCATACAACTGGTCAACCTGCGCAACTCCGCGGCGAGGCATCTGGGCTTTGAAAACTATCACACGTTCTCGCTGACCTTGTCGGAGCAGGACGTGGGAGAGCTGGATGCGATATTCGATAAGCTGTACGAACTGACAGATGCCCCGTTTCGCGAGCTCAAGGCGGAACTTGATGTGATCCTGGCGGAGAACTATGAGATACCGCTGACGGCCCTTCGTCCCTGGCATTATCATGATCCGTTCTTTCAGGAAACGCCGCTGGTGCTGAGTCTCGATCTTGACGCCTACTATAAAGGCAAAGACATCGTGGAGCTGGCGCGCCGGTTTTATGCGGGCATCAATCTTCCGGTGGACTCGGTACTGAACAACAGCGATCTTCATGAACGCGAAGGCAAGAGTCCGCACGCGTTCTGCACCGATATCGACCGGCAGGGCGACGTCCGCATCCTCTGCAACGTCAAAGACAACGAAAAATGGATGGAGACGACGCTGCATGAGTTGGGTCACGCCGTTTATGCGAAGTTCTACGACGGGCGGATGCCGTGGCTGCTGCGGGATTCGGCTCACATTTTCACGACGGAGGCGATTGCGATGTTCTTCGGGCGGCTCAGCGGCAACGCCGACTGGATGCAGCAAACGCTCAATCTGACCGATGCGGATCGGGACAAGATCGCCGGCGTAGGCGCAAAATACGCGCGGCTCAAGCAGCTTATCTTCGCCCGCTGGGCCACGGTGATGTACAATTTTGAGAAAGAGCTTTACGCAAATCCGGATCAGGACCTCAACGGCCTATGGTGGCGGCTGGTTAAGAAATACCAGTATGTAACACCTCCCGGCGGCCGCGACGCCCCCGACTGGGCCGCCAAGATTCACATCGCCTCGGCGCCTTGCTACTATCACAACTATCTCCTCGGCGAGCTGCTGGCGTCCCAACTGCACAACCATATCGTGAAGAACGTGCTCAAGCTCGAATCCGACGAGGGCGTCTCATACGTGGGCAAGCGCAAAGTCGGCGACTACCTTCGCAATAATGTTTTTGAGGTCGGTCGCGAGTATCACTGGAACGAGATGATCCGCCGCGCAACCGGGGAGGAACTCAACCCGGAATACTTCGTGGAGCAGTTCGTCCGAGCGGGCAAATAGATAGCCAGGCAGTTTATCCGAAAGAGAGCAGTATGCACATTCAGACTGCGTCCGCCAATCGCCGTGCAATAGCGGCTCTAACGGTATTGATCGGCTTTGCCTCGGCTCAGGTCGCATTTGCCTCGCCCGGCATATTCAACGTTCGCGATTTCGGCGCCGCCGGCGACGGCAAGACGCTGGACACCGCCGCAATCAATAAGGCCATAGATGCATGTGCCGAGGCGCAAGGCGGACGGGTCGTCCTGACGCCGGGCCGCTACGTCTCGGGCACGATCCATCTCAAGAGCAACGTTACGCTGTTCATAGAGGCGGGCGCCCGCCTGGTCGGCACGACACAGCTTGACGCCTATCAGCACCCCACGCCGCCGAAAGACATGCCCGAAGCGAAATGGGGCAAGTGGCATCGCGCCCTGATACTTGCCGGCGGCGCAGAGGACATCGCCATAATGGGCGGAGGAATAATCGACGGCAACAAGGTCTTCGATCCCACGGGCGAAGAACGCATGCGCGGCCCGCACACGTTCGTATTCGTTGACTGCAAGGACGTCAGCGTGCGCGACGTTACCTTCGTCGACTCGGCCAACTATGCGATATTCTTCATGGTCAGCGACCGCGTCGACGTCCATAACGTGAAATTCACCGGTGGCTGGGACGGTGTTCATTGGCGTGGATCGCCCGACCGGCCATGCCGCGACGTAAGCATCGTTAACTGCCGCTTCTACACCGGCGACGACGCGATCGCGGGGCGGTACTGGCACAATACGCTGATCAGCGGCTGCATCATCAATTCGTCATGCAACGGCATACGGCTGATCGGACCGGCCGAGCACCTGATCATCCACGACTGCTTGTTCTACGGTCCCGGCGTCGAACCGCACCGGACTTCCAACCGCTACAACATGCTGGCGGGAATAAACCTTCAGCCAGGCGGGTGGGATGCGACGATGGGTGCGCTCGACAACGTGCTTATCTCGGACATAACGATGCACAACGTCTCGACGCCGCTGCATCTTTCCGTCAAGCCGGGCAATATGGCCGGGCGGATCACGGTGGACCGGCTCACGGCGACAGGCGTGTACCGGGCGGCGTGTTCGGCGGAGAGCTGGGCGGAGACGCCCATCGAAGATGTTACGCTGCGGGACGTGACGGTGGAGTATACGGGCGGGGGCACCGCACAGCAGGCACAGATGACCGTCAAGGCGCCGGGTGTTGATGCGCGCCCCTTGCCCGCATGGGGCTTATACGCAAGGCAGGTCAAGCGCCTGGAACTGGACAACGTGCGACTCCGTCTGCAGAAGGAGGATGTCCGTCCTGTGGTTATCGCCGACAGTGTTGAGAGGATTACATTCCGGGACTTCGATTATCCAGCCTCGGCCGAACCATCAAAGGATATGCGCTTTAATGACGTGAAAGCCGTCGTCGGCCGGGATCGCGAGAATAACCCGCATTACTAACGTTATCGATATGGGGCAAAGCTTATGCAGCGGCTTGGTACGATTCTCATCGCAACCGTCCTTGCGGCAGGGGGGTGTATGACCACACAGGAGCGCCTGACAAAAGCATTCATAGATCGCCACGTGCAGACGGTCGCACCGTTGCGCGCCGAGACAAATCTGACGCTTTACGATGCGGAAGTCTCCGGCCGCGCAGAGGATTTCGAGAAACTCAAGCAGTTGCGGCTTCAAATCCATGACATCTATGCAAATCGCGACGACTTCGAATTCCTGTCGCGCATGAAGGCCTCCGGAGAGGTCAGAGAACCCCGTCTGGCGCGTCAGCTCGACAAACTATGTCTGGCTTACCAGAGCAGCCGAATGGACCAGCAGCTCCTCAAAGATATCATTGCCCTCGGCACCGCCATTACCGAAAAATACAACAACCATCGCGGCAGCATTGACGGCGAAAAAGTCACCATGACCGAGATTTACCGCATAATGACCGCGGAACCGGATGCGGGGCTTCGCAAGAAGGCTTGGCTGGCCAGCAAAGAGGTCGGCAACGTCGTCGTGGACGACTATTTGCGTCTGGTGAAGATGAGAAATGAGGCGGTGCGGGCGCTGGGCTATTCCAGTTACCACACATACGTGCTGGCAGCGGGCGAGCAGTCGGTCGAAGATGTGGATCGAATCTTCGATGAGCTCGATGCGCTGACTGCCGAACCCTTCGGTGCACTAAAGGCGGAACTGGACGCCATCCTGGCCGCTGGTTACGGGATTGCCGTCGAAGACCTCCGGCCGTGGCATTATCATGATCCGTTCTTCCAGCGAACGCCGCTGGTTTACGAACTGAACCTCGACGAATACTATGCCGGGCATGACGTCGTCGAGCTTTCCAGAAAGTACTTTGCAGGCGTTGGTTTGCCGGTCGACGACATTCTCGCCCGCAGCGACCTCTATGACAAGCCCGGCAAGAACCCGCATGCGTTCGCCGAAGACATTGACCGCTGCGGCGACGTCCGCATTCTTGCCAATGCCGTTAACGACGAAAGATGGATGGAGACCATGCTCCACGAGCTTGGCCATGCAGTATATTTCAAGTATCACGATCCCGCCGAGCCGTATCTCCTTCGCGAGCCCGCGCATGCCTTCACTACCGAGGCCGTCGCCATGTTCTTCGGGCGTCTCTCCCGCAACGCCGCATGGATGGAGGCGATGCTCGGATTAACCGCCGCGGAGCGAAAGGCCGTCGAAAAGGTCGCATTCAAATACCTGCGGTTCCAGCAGGTGCTCTTTGCCCGCTGGGCTATGGTCATGTACAACTTTGAGAAGGCCGTCTATGCCGACCCTGACCAGGACCTCAACACGCTGTGGTGGGATCTTGTCGAAAAGTACCAGCTCGTTCGCCGGCCCGAAGGGGCTCCCGACGCCGGCTGGGCGTCCAAGCTCCACTTCACAGTCGCGCCGTGCTATTACCACAACTACATGTTGGGCGAGCTTCTCGCTTCGCAGTGGCACAGCTACATCGTTGAAAACGTGATGCGGCGACCCGGCGGCGAAGGGGTTGCTTATGTGCAGGATGAAGGCCTCGGCGAGTACTTCCGGACCAGCGTCTTCGCCCCTGGCGCGGTCTACCCCTGGAATGAGATGATCCTGCGCTCGACCGGCGAGCACCTCACGGCCCGATATTTCGCAATGCAGTTCATCGACTGAAGCCGCATTCGTCATAACCCTGCACGCTGAGCATCGCTTCCGCTCGGAAGGGACCGTACAGGCGACGCCGCATGCTTTTCCTTTGCATCGCGCGGTTCGGAAAGTTAGAATAAGCCCTCCGTGCAGACATGAAACGGTCCCTGCAACCGGGACCGCAACAAGAAACGGAAAGGACACTGATGGCTTTGCAGCAACCGAAAACACTTGCGGAAATCACGGTCAAGGCCGTTATACTCGGCATCCTGCTTTCGATGGTCCTGGCGGCGGCGAACGCGTACCTGGGACTGTTTGCGGGCATGACGGTGTCGGCGTCGATCCCGGCGGCGGTGGTCTCAATGGGCATTCTGCGGTTGTTCCGCAAGAGCAACATCCTGGAGAACAACATCGTGCAGACGGCGGCGTCTGCTGGGGAGTCGCTGGCGGCGGGTGTCATCTTCACGCTGCCGGCGCTTGTGATCCTGGGTTTCTGGGACGATTTCTCCGGCAGGAATTTCTGGTGGATTACAATTATCGCGGCATTCGGGGGGATGTTGGGCGTGCTGTTCACCATCCCGCTTCGGCGATCGCTCATCGTCGAGGGCAAGCTGCAATTTCCCGAGGGCATCGCCACCGCCGAGGTCCTGGAGACGGGCGAAGAGGGCGGCAAGGGCGTTTGGATAATCGCCAAAGCCGCCCTGGTCGGCGGGCTGTTCAAGATGGGCGCAAAAGGCATCGGCCTCTGGCCTGAAGCACTCGAAGGCGCCACTCGCATAAGGGGCGGTCTGCTCTATGGCGGCTCCAATCTCAGTCCGGCGCTGCTTTCGGTGGGGTATATAGTGGGCCTTAACATAGCGGTGCTGATCTTCCTCGGCGGGGCGGCGAACTGGTACATCGCCATTCCCATCTGTGCGGTATTGTCCGACGGTAGCGAGCACGTCGACAACGTGTCTTTTGCATATTCGCTCTGGTCCACGCAGACTCGTTATATCGGCGTCGGCGCGATGCTGGTGGGGGGGCTGTGGACCATCGTCAAGATGCGGCGTTCGCTGTTAAGCGGCATCACCAGCGGCCTGCGGGCATACCGAACCCTCGGCGGCGATGCAGCCGCAATCGACCGAACCGAAAAGGACATGCCAATGAAGTACATACTCTGGCTGATCATCGGTTCGGTGGTGCCGCTGTTCATCGTCTACCAGATCTTTGTTCAGAACGTTGCCATCACGCTGCCGATGGCTGTGGTCATGCTGCTTGCCGGTTTCGTTTTCTCCGCCGTAGCCGGTTACATGGCGGGGCTTGTGGGATCTTCCAACAATCCTATCTCCGGCATCACAATCGCCACTGTCGTGCTGTCTTCGCTTATGCTTCTCGTTCTGATGGGCAAGGACGCACCAAATGGTCCGGCGGCGGCCATCATTATCGGCTCGGTCGTCTGCTGCGCCGCCGCCATAGCAGGCGATAACATGCAGGACCTCAAGGCAGGCCGCATCGTGGGTGCAACGCCCTGGAAACAGCAGGTCATGCAGATGATCGGCACGCTCTCCGGGGCAATAGTCATTGCGCCCGTGCTCATGCTGCTGCACAAAGCCTACGGCTTCAAAGGTCAGGAAGGCGCCGGACCGGATGCACTTGCCGCGGTGCAGGCCAATCTCATGGCTTCAGTGTCGAGGGGCGTCTTTCGCGGCGAGATGCCGTGGAACTTCGCGTTCATAGGGATGGGAGTAGCGGCGGCGATTATAGCAATGGATCTTGTGCTTGAGGCCAGAAAGAGCCGTTTCCGAACGCCGGTGCTTGCAGTCGCCATCGGCTTCTACCTGCCGCTGGAGCTGTCGGTGCCGATCTTCTTCGGAGGTCTCATTCACTGGGCCGTTAATGCCTTCCGCAAGGCCGCCGGCAGAACTGGCGAACAGATCGAAGGCTCATCTCGCAGCGGTCTGCTGTTTGCCTCCGGCCTGATCACCGGTGAGGCGCTCATGGGCATACTTCTTGCGATACCCATCGTCATACTGACGCAGTATGACGTTGACCTGCCGTATCTGACCTTCGGCGGCTATCCCGCGGGCAAACTTCTGGGTACGGTGCTCCTCATCGGCGTCGCACTCTGGCTGTTCAAGGTCGCACTGGAAAAACAGAAAGAATAATCTCTCCTGGCAAGGAGGAACGGGACATGAAGGCAATAGTCAAAACAGCACCGGCCGCCGGACTCGAACTCAAAGACATGCCGGAGCCGGCTTTCGGCATTAACGACGTGCTCATCCGTATTGTCAAGACGGCTATCTGCGGCACGGACGTTCATATATACAACTGGGACCAGTGGGCACAGAAAACCATCAAGCCGCCCATGATTCTCGGGCATGAATTCGTCGGCACCGTCGCGGACATTGGCGCAAACGTCCATGACTTCAAATGCGGCGACCTCGTCAGCGGCGAAGGTCACGTAGTCTGCGGCCACTGCCGCAACTGCCTGGCGGGGCGGCGCCACCTGTGCAAAGCGCCGACCGGTATCGGCGTCAATCGCGACGGAGCCTTTGCCGAGTACCTCTCCATTCCACAGTCCAATGTCTGGTACTGTGACAAGAGAATTCCCACTGAACAGTTGAGCTGTTTCGATCCCCTCGGTAACGCTGCCCACACCGCGCTCTCCTTCAATGTCGTCGGCGAAGACGTACTCATAACCGGAGCCGGCCCCATCGGCATAATGGCCGCCGCAATTGCGCGCAAGGTAGGCGCCCGCTACATCGTCGTTACCGATGTCAATCCCTACCGCCTCGATCTTGCAAGGAAAATGGGCGCCACCCGCACCGTCGACGTCCGCACCGAAAAGCTTGAAGACGTCGCCGCCGAGCTCAAAATGAAAGAAGGCTTCGACGTCGGCCTCGAAATGTCCGGAAATCCCGATGCCCTGCGCAGTATGCTTGCAAATATGTGCCACGGCGGAAAGATCGCGCTGCTGGGCATCCTCCCGCCGACCCAGATCGACTGGGACTACATCGTCTTCAACGGCCTCACCATCAAAGGCATCTACGGCCGCGAGATGTACGAGACATGGTACAAAGTAACAATGCTCATCCAGTCCGGCCTCGACATCTCCCCCGTCATCACCCACCGCTTTCATTACACCGAATTCGAAAAAGGCATAGAGGCAATGCGCTCAGGCAATTCCGGCAAAGTAATCCTTGACTGGTCCCAAACCCGGTGAAAGGCATTGCAATGAACAAATCGCAGTTGAAATCCATGTGGATTGGCATCGGTATCGTGATCGTCATGGCCCTGTTCCCGCCCTGGATCGGCAGCAAGAACAATGGCCCCGTGGGCTTCGCCGGCTACTCGCTAATCTACAAACAGCCGAAGTACACCATACCGGCCAGTAGCAGATACACCATCGGCCCCGACGGGAAAAGGACCGATCACAGCCGCCCTCGCACTCGAAGGCATTACAGTCAAGCGCAAGTCGATTACCGCTTGCTCTCCCTTCAGATATTCCTTGTCCTCCTCATTACCGGCGGTGCCATCGTGCAGACGGGCGCCCGGCCGAAACCCAAAGTCTGATACGCTGCCCCCTTTCTCGTCGAGGCATCGATACCTGCTAATGGCCGTACCGTATCCCGCCGATACCATCACCGTAAATCACGATCGTCAGAAGAATAAAGGGGGGAACATGACCACGACAGGATTGGCAACGCTGGATCATTCGTTGGCCACCACGCAGGAGTGGCTGGAAGATCTCCGAGAGGAAATGTCGCTCGAAGATCAGGAGCAGGCCCTCGTCGTCCTCAGGGCCGTCCTGCACACTCTGCGCGACCGCCTGACAATCGAAGAGACCGCCGATTTCGCCGCACAACTGCCCATGCTGCTCCAGGGTCTCTACTATCACGGCTGGTCGCCCGCCGGAAAGCCGCAGAGGATTCGCGACAGGAATGAATTCCTTCGCCTCATTGCCGAGCGTCTCATGGGCAACCGTCCGCCCGAAGACTCCGCCCGCGCCGTCTTTAAGGTCCTGTCCAGACGTATGACCGCCGGCCAGATTGATGACGTCAAAGCGGTCTTGCCCGCTGAGATCTGCGAACTCTGGCCCGAATGATTGGAGTTGCTGCCGTGTAACAGCATTGCGCGGCATGTCGCGCGTGTCGCTGTAAGGGTAGTCTGCATGACTCACGTACTGCCGTACTACAAATGGCGCCCCCACCCCTGGCACGGTCTTGATATCGGCCCGGACGCGCCGCGCGTTGTAAACGCCTTCCTCGAAATCACCCAGTTTGATTCCGTCAAATACGAAATCGACAAGGTGACCGGCTATCTCACGGTCGACCGCCCCCAGGCGGGCGCCTCACTGCCCCCAACCGGCTACGGCTTCATACCCAGGACATTCTGTGCCGAAGCGGTCGCATCCCTCTCACCCCGCGCCAGGCAGGGTGACGAAGACCCCCTCGACATCTGCCTCATCAGCGAACGCCCCGTCAACCGCGCCGAAGTAATACTCCCCGCCAAAGTCGTCGGCGCCATCAAGACCATCGACCAGGGCAAAGCCGACGACAAGATCGTCGCCGTCCTCAAGAACGACGCCTTCTGGAACGCCGTCGAGAACATCCACGACCTCCCCCCGGCATTAATCCGGCGACTCGAGCACTACTTCCTGACCTACAAGAGTCTGCCCGACAACAAAACCGAAGTCTCCCTCGAAGGCACCGCCGACGCCGACCACGCCCGCCGCATCATCCAGGCCGCCGCCGCCGACTACACCCGAAGATTCGCCTGCAATTCGCCGGCCGATACCGCCGACCTCGTATCCCCGCGTCACCCAAACACACAGTAACATAACACCTCTACGTTCGTCTGAAATAAACGATAGAATACACTTGAATTATGGATCCAACAGGATTAGTCTTTCCGTATGGCGACGCTGCATGATTACAAACGAATTATCGGAATGGGCCAGGTCCTCTTTCTCGCCGGTAAGTGGCTCAAGAGAAAAGGCATCAGATACACATCACTTGCCACGGTCCTCGCCGGAGGCACCATCGCCGCCGATATGGCCATCGGCGCCGTCAACGTCAGCAGGCTCAACGTCGCCCTCATCCCCGGCCTCATTGCACTGTCCACCTTTGGTGTCGGAAACGCGCTGATCGGAATTTCGAACCTCTTCTCCTCCGAGAAACTTCTCGTCGCCGACGCCAACTCCATGAACCTGATGGAAGACAAAAAGAAGTCTCAGATGACCCGCCACCTCGAACTCCTCTGGGACCGCGCGTTCAAGTATGAGGCGGCCCTCTACGGCGATGCCTCCAACCACGAAGCCGAGAACATCCGCACCAACCGCCGCCAGCTTCTGGCCCTGATCGACGCCTGGCCTGCCGACCTCAAACGCCACTTCGGCATCGACGGCGACAACACCGAAGAACTGCTGACCTACATCGAACAGTTCCGCCCCCTTTCCGAGAGCATGGAAACCACAAAGGATGGTTTTATTCACTCGGCCGGCTACGCGCTCCGCGAATCCCTCCCTCAAAAAGTCGAACAGGCCCTTACCGGCTTCGACTTGTCGCTCCTGGAGGACTGGTATGATGGAGCCTTCTTTACATGCAACGACAACGTCCTTCGCACCCAGTTTGCCGCACACCGCACCATCCGCGGCATACGCCGTGAAGTCGGCATCCCCTGGAGCGTCCGCTTCCACGAGGCCCTTTCCGGCCACCCCGATCCCATGTGGTACACCCTCACCATGAAGAAGATCGGCACCAGCGTCGGCGGCCTCATCGGACGCATGAACGACAGGTACGTCGGCAAAGGCATGCCTGAGTATTTTGACGCCCAGGACTTCCTGTGGAAGGATCCCCACAGCGACCGCCTCGTCCTCAAGGCGTTCGCCCGGCGGGGTCCCCAGGCACTTGACGAACTGAAAGCAGAACGCCGAAAAACGTTCCGCTCGATCTTCTCTGCCTATAAGCCCAGCGCCCACCTCCACATATATCGGATGTTCGGGCGAGACTTCGTGGATGCCATGCGCCTCCGCCTCGATTATGATATTGAATTTGCAGCCGGTCTCCTGGATAATGACCCGCTGAGCGATATCGAGCACCTGGAATCGATGATTCCGACGTGCGTGTTTCCCCGGCTTGTGGTGCAGAACAAGATGAGCGACGCGCGGCGATGCGTGCAGGCCGCCGACTGCTTCATGCAGGAGCGCCTGCCTGACGCGGCACATGACCCGGTAGCCATGCGAGTCATCAGGACCGTCTGCTACCTTGACAAGCACGGCATAAGGCGTACTCTCGACATCTGCCCGCAGCGAGCCGTCGAAACCGTACAGCGGTACCTCGCACGTCATCAGCGGTACTCGATGCGTATTTGCACGCTCAGGCAGCACTACGAGCTTACGAGGCTGCAACTGCTGTCATATATGGAAATGATCGACGAACTGGCGGAATACGATTGACGGAGGTTCTGTGTTATGGCCAAGAAGAAAGCCCCCAAGATTCGACATGAAGTAACGTTCTATACCTACCCCAAGTTCATCTTCTCCTGGCCGCTGATCTTGATGGGTTTCCTCCTGTGGGTGCCTGCGCACTACCAGTGGTTCTCTCTTGAGTCGCTTGCATGGGTATGGGGCCTCGCGCTGATGCTGGTTGTCGTTACAATGGGACTGGACCTTAACCGCAACTACACCATCTTCTGGATGGTTGTCCTGGCGGCGATCTGGCTCATGATACTCTGGCTCGGCGAAAAGGGAGTAACCCTGTTCGTCGACATCTACCACTTCTTCTGCAACCTCGATCCCCAGTATTCCGCCAATCTCGGTCTGATGGTCAGCATCCCGCTGCTGATTTTCTATGCCGTCATGTGGTTCTGGACGAGGGTTAACTGCAAATGGCGCATCACACACAATGAATTCGAACACTATCAGTTCGGCCGCATGGACGATTCGCTGGCTCGCGGCGCAAAGCGCATTCGCACGAGTTATCCGGACTTTCTCGAGTTGATCGTCTGTCTTGCCGGTGAACTCATGATCTACGACGCCACCGGAAAGCGTGTCCTTCGGCGAATCGAGCACGTTCCGCTTCTGCCGCTGCTCAAGCGCAGGATCAACCTCATACTCGAGACTACCTCCGTTACAAGCAGGGAGATCGTCGAAGACGAGATGGAAGAGACCGAAGATGCCGCCGGAGAAGAAGACGACGACACGGGCGAGGCGCTGGCCGACGACCGCCTGGACTGACGTCGACTGGGTGGCGTGTCACTACTGCCAATGACGCAGGACGGAACAAGAGCATGGTTGCGATAACGATCAGGGATATGGGTCGGCATGTTGTTCGCCGGGTGCACCCCGCAATTGATGCCCTCAACCATCTGTTCTGGCCTGCCGTCTGCGACTGCTGCGCGACTGCAATCGCCCCTGCCGATCACCGTTTCTGCCGCAATTGCTGGAACGAACTGCTGGCGTGTATGGCGGGCGACTACTGCCCCGGATGCGGCAGGGATGCAAGCCGCCACGCAATCATTGACAACCGCTGTGCACGCTGTGACGGCACGAGGATCGAATTCGACGGTATCGCGCGCGCCGGCGTATACGAAAACGTGCTGCGCGATCTCATCCTCGCCTTCAAGTTCCGGGACCGTACCGAACTGGCCCCGCGACTCCGAATGCTTGCCGACGCCGCACTGCAGGGTTGCCCCTTCAGCACCGAAGTCGACATCTTCGTGCCGGTCCCGCTGCACTGGCGGCGACGCATCGAACGGGGCTACAATCAGTCCGCCATCATTGCCCGCGGCCTGAGCCGGTTAGCGCCCGTCGATACCGATCTCGTACGCATTCGCTACACGCAGCGGCAATGGACCCTCTCCCCGGCAAAACGACGCAAAAACGTCGCCGGAGCCTTCGCCGTACGAAAGCACCACAAATTTTCAGGTAAACGTGTCTGCCTTGTCGACGATATTACCACCAGCCACGCCACTTTGAACGAGTGCGCAAAGACACTTAAAGCGGCCGGCGCCGAAAAGGTCTTCGCATGTGTCATCGCCGTGGCTGTGCCGGACGGGCAGGCTTGATGCAAACGCAAAATCCTCCCGCCGGCGACAATTCCGGTCGTCTCGACCGCCGAAAGCCTGACAGGACAAGACTTCTATGATACGTGGATTTCGACAAATCGCCTTCTGGACCGTGCTCAGTCGCATCCTTGGAATGGTTCGCGACATGGCCTTCGCACACTTCTTCGGCGCTGGCTGGCTGATGACCGCGTGGACAATGGGCTTCAAGATACCGAATCTCTCCCGACGCCTCTTTGGTGAAGGCGCCGCCTCGGCGTCTTTCATCCCCGTCTACAGCGAGCAGCTACACGTCGATCCCAAAGCCGCCCACAGGCTCGCAAACTCCGTGCTGATGGTCCTGTTCGTGTTTCTTACAGCACTTGTCGTCCTTGGTGAAATCGTCATCTGGCTCATATACGCCCGGACTGATCTCAACGTTGGCACTCGCACCGGCCTCGCCTTGTCTGGCATAATGCTGCCCTACATGGTGATGATCTGCCTGGTCGCCATCCTCGGCGGCATCTTGAACGTCCACCATCACTTCGCCGCCCCGGCCGCGGCCCCGCTGCTGCTCAATATCATCATCATAGCAAGCGTCCTGTTTGCCGGCCGAGTGCTTGACGTTCCCGTCGAGCAACAGGTCATGTACGTAGCGGTGGGCGTCCTGGTAGCAGGAGCCGCCCAGATGATTCTTCACGTCCCGCCCCTCCGCGCTGCCGGCTTCTCGTTCCGCCCCGCTTGGGACTTGCGTTCCAACGGCTTCAGAAAGATACTCCTGATGATGGGACCGATGCTGCTTGGCCTTACCGTCACCCAGATCAACACACTCGCCGACGATCTCATCGCACTGGCCTTCTCAAATGATCAGGGACGTCCGCTTGATTGGGGCTCGGTATCATATCTGTACTATGCACAGCGACTCTACCAGTTCCCCCTGGGGGTCCTCGGCATATCCCTGGCAACAGCGGTCTTTCCAGTCATGAGTGTCGATGCCGCCAAGAAGGATTTCGACGGGCTCTGCAGGACTGTCTCCCGCGGATTCGGCGCATCGGTCTTCATCGCATTGCCGGCAACCGTAGGCATGATCCTGATAGCACGTCCGATCGTAGCTGCCGTCTTTCAGCACGGCGAATTCGTTGCCCGTGACACATCAATAACCGCTTGGACCCTCTCCTTCTATTCGATAGGCCTGTGCGGCTATTTCGCCCAGCATATCGCTACCCGCGCCTTCTACGCCACGCAGGACTCCAAAGCCCCGGCACTGACTGCGGCTGTTGCGGTGGCCGCCAACGTCGTTCTGAACCTGATACTGCTCTGGGTTTTGGGCACTGGCGGCCTTGCTCTGTCGACCGCATTATGCTCGTACTTGCAGGTTGTATTACTCG
>JAWLHD010000031.1:0-16622 GCA_041690555.1 Anaerohalosphaeraceae bacterium | reverse complement strand
ATCATATCCCTGAACATAGCGATCTCCTATCTACATGGAAAGACAGGCATACTGGAACACCGTTGGGAAATATTCTGCATGCAACCAAAATACTGTATCTCCGCTGAATCTCAGTGTATTTAACCGTCGCCCTTCCTGCTTTTGTTGTCCGCACACGGGGCGGACAGACAGATGTGCTTATCCCCGGGCCAGTCTCCGGAGTATCTCTATGCCCTGCTCTATCTTGTCGTCGGGGGCGGCATAGCTTATTCGAAAGTGGGTGTCCTGCTCGCTGAACACCCCCCCGGGTATAATGAGCAGGTTCTCCGAAATTGCCTTCTCGACGAACTGTGCGGCTGAAGCCGCCCAGGTCGGGATCCTGACAAAGGCGTAGAATGCCCCCTGCGGTTTTGTGAGGTCATAGACGTCATTGAGGCCGTTGTAAATCATATCGCGCTTGGAGCGGTATGCGGCGACATGGTCGGTTATGTCACAGTTCAGAGCGGCGGCAGCGGCATGCTGAAACGGTGTAGGCGCACAGACGAAAGTATACTGCTGCAACTTCGTCATCTGCTCGATTACGTCAGCGAGGGGCTCGTTGGATGCGGCGTATCCCAGGCGCCAGCCGGTCATACCGTAGGACTTTCCGAAGCCTTTGCAAAGGAGCGTCTTAGGATAGAAATCTGCTATGCTGGGGCAGGGACCATCGTAGCAGAAGGCATCGTAGATTTCGTCGCTGAGGACGAGCGCGTCGGCGCCGGCGGCGATATCGGCCAGTTGCCTCATTTCATCTTCGTGGTAGACAGCACCGGTGGGATTGGCAGGCGAGTTGACGATGATCAGTTTGGTCTTTGGCGTGACAGCATTTGCGATACCGCGGAGTGGAAGGCGGAAGTCGGGATAACTGCTCACGAAGACACATCGCCCGCCGACCATGTTCACGAGATGCTTGTACATCACGAAATAGGGGTCCGTGATGATGACCTCGTCGTCCGGATCGATAAGAGTCAGGAATGCCAAGAGCAGCCCCCCACTGACTCCGCTGGTCACCAGGACGCGCGGCTCCTGCCAGCCGTAACGTGACTTGAGGCTTGATCGAATGGACTCAAGAAGCGATGTCTCCCCTACCGTTTGAGAATACTGATTGCAGTTGGCTTCAATAGCCCGTATGGCGGCGGCCTTAATGTCGTGCGGCACGTCAAAATCGGGCTGGCCAATGGAAAAATTGACGGGGTCTTTCAAGCTGGCGGCCAATGCAAAGACTTTTCGTATTCCACTTGCGTCTATGCAGGCGGTTCTTTGTGCAAGGATTCTTTTCATCTTCTATTCGGCATCCCCCGGCGCTCGGCGCGCATACAACCCCTCCTCCGGGCATGTTTTTCGAAGAGATATACAATGCATCCGAAGATCGTCCTCAGGAAGCAGGCGTTTGGGCCGGGCCGGCAGTTTCAGTGGCGGCCTCTTCGGCCTTTGCGGCTTTCTTTCCGGTGTGGCCTTTTCTGTGGGCAACCTTCGGAAGGCCGGTGACGCCGTCGGTTTCCTGCCAGCGTTCCTCCTCCTGCAACTTCTCAATGCGCTCGGTTCGGGAGAGCACATTTCTATGGCGGCTGAGTGCGTCTTTGAGTTTCAACGATCGATCAATTGACATAATCTGCAATCTCCTTGCTGTTATCTGACTTTCTCAGCGTAAGCATCCTGAAAAAGATTAGGCCTGAAGCTCTCGTAGCCCGCAGGCGCCTTATAGGTTTTGCCAATATTCTGTATATTCTGCCTTGCGACGTCGCCGTCATATTTCGGGTTGAAACTATTTCGGTCAACGCTGCATCGCTGGTACAACTGCTTTGTAACGAGGAAGAAATAACTTCCCCTTTCGACTATTTCGGTTTGCACGCCGTTTGCGGCAAAATGTTCCATTACGGGCTCGAGGTCCCTTCGCTGCTTGTACGCCTGTATAACAATGACGTTCGTGCCCTGCGGCTTCGGATCGCTGACGGGCTGGTTCGGCTTTTCGCTGACCTCGGTCTTCCGCACCGGGTTCGATATCTCTACGGCCGGCTTTTCGATTCTGGGGGCGACGGGTTCGGGCAATATTTCCCGCACATCAGCGGTGCCGCCGACCGGCTGCTCAATCACATTTTTTTCGGGGCGCGTCAGCCAGTTTCGCACACCATAGCCGCCCACCAGGCGAACCGATCCGACGACGACCACTGCGGCACCGAGCGCCACGACGGCCAGACGAGGCATCGCACCATTTAATATTCTCAGTATACCGGGCGACCGACGTCTGGCGGCGTATCCTGACTGTGTACCCTTCAGGGCGCGGGCAACGAGAGATCGCTGCCTTCTCGTGCGGCCAAAGCGCGGGCGTCCAAATCCAAATGGCCTGAAAAAAGCAATTCTTCGGCCGTTCTGGCGTTTGGTCTGCCCTTTTCTGATCGCCTCGTAAAGGGCCATCCGTTTCGGGTCCCGCGCCATATGTCCCCAACAATCCTAATTAAACTAACCTGGAAATCCTATTTTCCTGAGACGCTCTTTGGGCGCGCCTGCCGCCGCCGGAGTTAAATGGCAATTAATACACCGTGCGGCATAGAAATTCAACAGGAAAGTAGGACATTGTCAAAAAAACGCGTATAGTGGGCGGATGTTTTTGCTTGACATGCGGGTGGCGGTGGGCTAATTAGGCGCATTTTTAATATTTTTCTTTACTGGGTATGGGCCTTTTGATAGAAAAACGCCACAAGAGGCATTCGGCCCGCACCTGGCGAAGGTCAGACGTATAAGCAGGCCGGCGAGGCGTTCAGGTCGCCGCAGAAGAAGGCGAAATCAGTCGTCCCATATATATATATATATATAGAGAGTGAGTTAAGTATGTTACCGGTAAAAAAGACAAGCAAGTCCAAGACTCGTTCGCGTCGCAGCCACCACAGGCTGAAAGCGACGAACTATTCTCTTTGCCCGAAGTGCAGCAACCCGAAGCTGCCGCATTCGGCCTGCGACAAGTGCGGTTACGTGAACCCGAAGGTCGCGCTTGATCTCGGCAAGGAGGAATGAATCAGCATATGCGTATCGCGATAGATGCCATGGGCGGCGACCACGCTCCGGAGGAGATAATAAAAGGAGCGATGGAAGCAAGGGAATTGCTGGACGCCGAGGACGAGTTGATTCTGATCGGTGTCCAGGGGGCGATTGAGAAGCACCTTGCTCATCATGACACGGGCAAAGGTCCAATTCGCATCGTGGACGCACCGGAGACGATCACGATGGACGAGTCGCCAATCGATGCGCTGCGCAAGAAGCGCAACAGCTCGATTGCGGTAATGGCTCGCATGGGTGCGCACAAAGACGCGGACGCGGTGATATCGGCGGGCAATACGGGGGCGTGCGTTGCGGCATGCCAGATTCGCATGCGTAACCTTGAAGGCGTCAACCGGCCGGGGATAGCGGTCGTTCTTCCGACTCTTGGCGGTCCGGTTACGATGTGCGACGTGGGCGCCAACATCTCGTGCAAGCCGGTTAACCTGTATCAGTACGCCATCATGGCGACGGTTTACTCGCGCCAGATGCTTGGCATCGCCAGTCCGCGGGTGGGGCTGATGAGCATTGGCGAAGAAGACGCCAAGGGTAACGAGCTGGTCAAGAAGACGCGTGACCTTCTCAAGGCGGATCCGAACGTCAACTTTATCGGCAACCTCGAGGGGCGGGATATTTTCGACGGGACGTGCGACGTTGCGATATGCGAGGGGTTTGTCGGCAACGTGATTCTAAAGCTTACCGAAGGCATGGTTGGGATGCTGTTCAAGGCCATCAAGCACGAGCTTCTTGCCGAGAGCATGGAGCTGGCTCTCAAGTTCAAGCCGGTGATGACGGAGATATACAAGAAGTACGATTACCATGAGTACGGCGGGGCACCGCTGCTGGGAGTCGACGGCACGGCATTTATATGTCACGGCACGAGCAAGAGCCGTACGATCAAGAACGCGATCATGGCTTCAAAGAAATATCACATGAAGAAGATCAATCATCGCATCACGGAATACGTTAAGAATTTAGCCCTGAGGACCAACGGTGAGTGAGGTGACCGTTCCGCATCCTGGCGCCTATCGCGCAGTAATCGCCGGCACAGGATCTTGCGTTCCGGCCAAGACGTTGTCGAACGAGGATTTCACTCGGATGGTGGACACGTCCGACGAGTGGATAACGACGCGTACGGGGATCAAGGTTCGTCATATTGCAGGCGCCAATGAAACCACGGCTACTCTCGCTGCGGAAGCGGCTCGCATCGCGCTTGCCGACGCGGGGATGGCGCCGACGGACATAGAGCTGATCATAGTGGCGACGATAACACCGGAGATGGTTTTCCCGTCGACGGCGTGCTTCGTTCAGCATTATCTTGGAGCTCACAAGGCATGGGCATTCGACCTGTGCGCGGCGTGCAGCGGATTCGTTTACGGGCTGGCAACGGCGCGTGAGTTCGTGGTATCGGGTCGATACAAGAGCGCACTGGTGATCGGGGCGGAGACGCTGAGCAAGATCACGGATTACGAGGACCGCAACAGTTGCGTGCTATTCGGCGACGGGGCGGGGGCGGTTGTCGTGCGTCGTTCGAGCGACGGTCCGTTAGGGGTCGTTTACAGCAGTTCGTCGTCCGACGGCGGCGGCTGGACGAGTCTCAACTGCCAGGCTTACGGGTCGCGTCATCCGGTGAGCAGGCCTCTGGACGACCCGAAAAAGATTTTTATGACGATCAACGGCAGGGAAGTATACCAGCTTGCGGTGCGGCGGATTGTGGAGATGGTGCATGAGTGCCTTGAGTGCTGCCGCCTGAGCATTGACGACATCAGCATGTTCATTCCGCATCAGATGAACGCGCGCATAATCGAATCGGTGGCCAAGCGGATCGATTTGCGTCCTGAACGAGTGTTCATCAACATCGACAAATACGGCAACACTTCGGCGGCCAGCATACCGATAGCGCTTGACGAATGCCGCAGGCAGGGTAAGATCAGAAGCGGCGACATTGTATTGATCGTTGCGTTCGGGGCGGGACTGACATGGGGCGCAAGCGTCATTCAGTTTTGACGAGCGGTGTACTGAGCGGGGACAAGGAAGGACATGATGAAAACAGCTTTTCTATTTCCAGGTCAGGGATCTCAGTCCGTCGGCATGGGGGCGGACATCGCCGAGGCTTTTCCGGTGTGCGCCGCGGTTTTCGACAAAGCGAACGACGTGCTGGGATACGATCTGAAGCGGCTGTGTTTTGAAGGTCCGGAGCCGCAGCTCAATTCGACGACGGTGTCACAGCCGGCCATTTTTGTTACATCGGCGGCTATCCTGGAGGTTTTGCGGTCGGATGCGTCGACGGCGGCGATTGTTCCGGATGTTACGGCGGGTCTTAGCCTTGGGGAGTATACGGCGCTGTATGCGGCGGGGTCAATGACTTTCGAGGAGACGCTGCGGCTGGTCCAGAAGCGAGGTGAGGCGATGCAGGCGGCGGCGGACGCGACTACCGGCGGGATGGTTAGCATTCTCGGGCTGGACGCGGAGAAGGCGCAGGCGGTTTGTGAGGAGGCGGCCGAAGGGCAACTGCTCAAGTGCGCCAATTTCAATTGTCCCGGGCAGATCGTGATAAGCGGGCACCTGGAGGCATGCAGGCGGGCGGTGGATATCGCAGAGCGGCACGGCGCGATCAAGGCGATCTCGCTGAAGGTCGCGGGGGCATTTCATACGGAGATGATGTCGCCGGCGGCCGAAGCTCTCGGCAGTGCTCTGGCGGTGAGCGAGATCAGGATTTGCGGCGACGTGCGGACTATTGCGAACGTCGACGCGACGTATTATGCGGACGCCGAGCAAGTTCGACGGGGTCTGGTCAGGCAGTTGGTGGAGCCTATTCTCTGGCAGTCTTGTATGGGGAAACTGCTTGACGAAGGGGTGGAAAGATGGTATGAGATCGGGCCGGGGCGAGTTTTGACGGGCCTTATGAAACGTATTAATCGGAAAGCAAAGATTGTCAACGTCAGTGATCTTGGCGGCTTACAAGAGCTTCGATCGCAACGGGCCGGCGGCAAGTAGGCAGGCGTTGGAAATGCACTGGAGGCACTCATAATGGAAAAACGACTGGCAGTAGTTACGGGCGCGGCACGGGGCATCGGACGAGCAACGGTGCTTGAACTTCTCAGGCAGGGACGCGCAGTGGCGGGCCTGGACCTTAATGGTGATCAGCTTGCCGAACTGGAGAGTGTTGTCAAGGACGCCGGGTTTGCGGTCGCCACGCGGTGCGTGGACATCACCGACACGGCCCAGTTGACGCAGGCGCTTGAATCCCTGGGGGAGGAATACGGCGGCATCGGCATACTCGTCAATAACGCCGGCATCACGCGCGACCGTCTGATGATGCAGATGGATGATGAGGATTACGACAAGGTGATGGCGGTGAATCTGCGAGCGGCATTTATCGCGACTCGGATCGCGGTTCGTTCGATGGTGCGGAACAAGTTCGGTCGGATCGTGAGTTTGAGTTCGGTGGCGGGGGTAATGGGCCAGGCGGGTTCGGCGAACTATGCGGCGAGCAAGGCAGGACTTATCGGGATGACGAAGTCGATCGCGCGCGAGGTGGGCAAGAAGAACGTGACGGCCAACTGCATTGCGCCGGGGTTTATAATGACGGATATGACGGCCGTTTTGCCGGATGCGGTCAAGGAGGCGGCGATGAACGTGATACCGGTAAGGAAGTTCGGAACGCCGGAAGACGTTGCCAAGGCGATCGGGTTTCTGGCGTCCGACGAGGCGGGTTATATTACCGGACAGGTGCTGTGCGTTGACGGCGGCATGGCGATGTAAAAAAAAGAAAAAATATTTGAAACGTCAAAAGCAAGTGGCTATATTACCGCGGATTGTCAGCGACCGTGGAAGGTGGCTGCAAGCCTTAGAGGACAAAAAATAGCGATTAGGCAAATGAAAAGGAGATCGCCAAGTGAGTTCTGATATCAATATTCAGGAAATAGAAGCCAAGGTCATTGAGATCGTCAGCGAGCAGATGGGTGTGGACAAGAGTGAAATAACGCGTGACACTTCTTTTATTAATGATCTCAACGCGGACTCGCTTGACACGGTTGAGCTTGTGATGGAATTCGAAGACGAGTTCGACATGAGCATACCGGATGAGGAGGCGGAGAAGATCCAGACGGTCGGCGCCGCGATCGACTACATCGTAGAAATCGTCAAGTCGCAAGGCCAGGATCAGTAAGACGCCACCATGAAACATCAAAGACGCGTCGTCATCACGGGGCTTGGTTGTGTAACTGCGCTTGGGGAAAGTGCGCATGAAGTGTTCACCGCGGCCTGCCAGGGCAAGAGCGGCATCTCGAACATCGAGTCATTCGATGTTTCGGAGTATCCCGTGAAGTTCGGGGGCGAGGTGAAAGAGTTCCAGGTAAAGAGTCATGTCGCCGCTCGGGAAGGGAAGCGACTGGACCGTTTTGCGCAGTTCGCACTTGCCAGCGCGATTGGTGCGGTTGAAGACAGCGGGCTCGATTTCAGCATGGAGAACCGCAGCCGTATGGGGGTTCTCATCGGGACCGGCATCGGGGGCATCCAGGAAATCGAAGAGCAGCATATTCGCCTTCTTAAGAAAGGTCCTCGGAAGGTATCGGCCTTCTGCGTTCCGAAACTCATGGGGAATGCTGCCAGCGGAATTGTATCAATCCATTACGGCCTGAGGGGGCCGAACATGTGCGTCGTCACAGCGTGTGCATCGGCCAGTCACGCAGTAGGCGAGGCGTTCTACAACATACTTACGGACCGCAGCGACGTGATGATCGCGGGCGGCTCAGAAGCAGCACTGACACCGGTGGGGCTGGCTTCTTTTTGTGCACTGAAGAGCTTGAGCACGCGGAACGACGCCCCCCAGATTGCGTCGCGGCCTTTTGACAGGGACCGGGACGGATTCGTCCTTTCGGAGGGGGCAGGTGTACTGATTCTCGAAGAGTACGAGCACGCCAGAAGACGTAACGCAAGGATCTACGCCGAGCTGCTTGGTTACGGGGCGACCGGGGACGGTTACCACATTACGGCGCCTCTTCCCGACGGACGCGGCGCGGCTGACGCGATGCGGATCGCGCTGGCGGACGCGGACGTTCGGCCGGAAGAGGTGGATTACATAAACGCTCACGGCACCAGCACGCAACTCAACGACGAAGCCGAGAGTACAGCGATCAAGAGCGTGTTCGGGGACCACGCGTTCAAACTGGCGGTGAGTTCCACGAAGAGTACGTTAGGCCATCTTCTCGGAGCCAGCGGGGCCGTGGAGCTAATCATGTGCGCCAAGGCAATCAGCGAATCGGTGATTCCGCCCACCGCCAATCTGGACAATGTCTGTAAGAAGTGCGATCCGAGGATCGATTACGTGCCGAAGGTCGCGCGCGAGGCCGAGGTGAAAGTGGCGATGAGCAATTCGCTGGGTTTCGGGGGGCACAACTGCTGCCTTGTTATCAGAAAACTCTGATCCATGCAGCTTGGCGATCGCGCCGGCGACCGTTCCATCGCCCTGCTTCGCTGGAGAGAGCGTCCTGCAACTGTCGATAGAGTAGTAGCGGCGTACCGACCGGACGAAGTGCGGGGCAACAGCAAATGAATCTTCAAATGACCATGATCTGGGCTCTTATCGGTTTGCCGACGGGGCTTGTTTTTCTTCTCAAGGGGGCCGATTTTCTCGTTGACGGCGCGGTTGGGCTGGCGGAGCGTCTTAGGGTGCGCCCCTTAGTGATAGGTCTGACCATAGTGGCGATGGGAACCAGCGCTCCTGAAGTGGCGGCCAGCGTGACGGCGAGTTTGCGCGGGCTCGGCGACATTGCAGTGGGAAACGTGTACGGTTCGAATATCGCCAATCTCGCCCTGGTTGGCGGAGTGTGCGCATTGATTCGGCCGCTCGGTGTTCAGGCCGGGGTGCGGCACCGGGAGATACCGGTGATGGTCGTTGTAGCCCTTGGCTTGTACCCGGTCCTTTACAACGGTTTCTTAGGGCGGCTTGAAAGCGGGGTCCTGCTTGGGGTGTTCGCGGCGCTTATCACGTTTACAATCGTTGGCGCAAAAGGCGGCTGCGGCGCAAAGCCCCTGATTGAAATCTCGCCGGGCGAACACTTGCAGCAACCGGGACATAGGAAGCGTTTGCCGCTGGTTTTTCTGCTAATTGGAGCAGGCTTGTTGGGTCTGGCACTTGGCGCACACCTGACCGTGGAATCGGCGGTATTCCTCGGCAAGCGTTTGGGGCTGAGCGACGCGGTCATTGGCTTGACCATTATTGCAGTGGGCACTTCTTTGCCGGAATTGATGACGTCGACGGTTGCAGCATTCAAAGGTCATGATGACCTGTCGATCGGCAACCTGGTGGGCTCCAATGTATTCAACACTCTCCTGGTGATCGGCACGGCGGGTGTCATACGTCCATTTGCGGTATCCGCCCGGCTGGTTGGGACGGACTACTGGATCATGGCGGGGGTCTGCACGGTGTTCATGCTCATCGTACTAATTCAGAAGCGAATCAGCCGGGGGGCCGGGGTTTTTCTGCTGTGTGTCTATTTGGCTTACATGGCGTATCTTTTTGTTTACACGCCGGCGGTATGATTCACGCCGCCAAGCCAGACGGCTTTTACTGCTCGAACATCAATTCATCTGCGAAGACGGTCTGGAAATCGAGCTCGTGGGCAATTTCGACATATCGGATTCGGTCCGCAAGCTCGCCCGACAGCCGGCGACATTCACTGCTGAGGAGGACCATCCTGGCGCCGCTGCCGGCGGCGTTGCCGACGAAATGCACTCTGTCAGGATCGATCCTCGGCAGAAGACCGATACGTATGGCACTTTCGCGGCGGATGAAATTGCCAAAGGCCCCCGCCAGAAGCACCTGTCGAATGTCAGAATCGCTGATCCGCATTTTCTTTTGCAGGAGCCGAATGCCTGAACGAATGGCGGCCTTGGCCAACTGTGTTTCGCGGATGTCCTTTTGCGTGATAAGGACCGCGTCGTGATCATCATCACCGGCTCCGGCAAGTACAAAGGCCGGCTGTCCGTGGTGCTGTACGACTCTGTTTAAAACGGCTGGAGCGACATTTCCCCGCAACTGTTCTACAGGCAGGAACCTGCCGGTTGCATCGAGGAGGCCAAGTTCGAGCATCACCGCCACGGCGTCAATTAACCCGCTGCCGCAAATGGTGCGGGCGGGGCATGCGCCGATCACGTCGACATCGATGTCCGTGCCGTCCGGGCACACAACCACTGATTCTATGGCGCCTTTAACCGCCCTGCCGCCCTGGCTGATCCTTGCTCCCTCAAGCGCCGGTCCGGCGGCACAACTGGCTGCATACATATTATCTTTGGTTCCGAGCACAATTTCACCGTTTGTCCCTATGTCAACCAAGAGCGTCATGACATCGACCTCATGCATGCCGACGGCGACCGCAGCGGCGACGGTATCGGCGCCGACGAAGCCGGCGATGCTCTGTATTACGTGGACATTGCCGCGAGGATTAATGGCGATGCCCAATTGGCCTGCGCTGCGATCCTGGGCCTTGGTGGAATGAGCAGTGTAGGGGGCCTGCCCCAATTGTCGTAAAGGAAACTTGAGAAGAATATGAGTCATGGTCGTGTTGCCCGCGACAGTCACCTCGTAAATGCAGCGAGCCGACACTTTGGCCTGCACGGTCAGTTGCTCTATAAGTTCGTTGAGGCATCGGACCACAGCGGCTTGCAGAGTATCGAGGCCGATCGGCGATTCGGCATAAGCAATCCTGCTGACGACATCGTCGCCATAGGGAATCTGCGGGTTGCCCGCGGCGGCGTTGGCCAGGGAGCGGCCTGTCGCCATATCCACCAGATTGGCGACGATGGTTGTGGTTCCTATGTCGACGGCAACACCGTAGACATGATCCGCTTCCTTAAGTTCGGGCAGGTGTTGTCGAATGGGCGGCGCTATTGCGACTTGCCGGTCGATGCCGTGGCGGAGTATCTGCTGTTCAAAAAAACGGGAACGTGCGGGAACTTCAACAATCAGGTCCGACTCAACACGATACTGGCATGCAAGCACCTTCTGCCTATCGGGCAAAATGAACACCTCGCATTTTTGACATGTGCCCCCCCCGCCGCATGTGGTGTTGATGACTATACCCGCCTGTCCGGCGGCCTCGACCAGCGTTGCACCGTCATGGATTGAGATGCTGTGTCCCTCAGGGCTGAAGGTCACACTGTGGTGTTTCATATCAAAAACCACCCCTCATGCGGGGCCTGCGTGAGCACGTGTTAAGGCACAGCGCGATGCAGGTCAAACTCAGATCATCCCGTCACTAATGCCATTCAGCCGACAGGAGAGACGGTATTCCTGGTCGGCTGAATACATATTACCACAAATTGCCCTTGGGCAATTAACTAATCTTGTGGCGCACTTTCCAGCGGGCACGTCGCTTTTTGCTGCCCACTTTGCGTCTGCGTCGTGATTTGGCCATCAAAATCTCCACTAAACAATTTTCCTACAGTCGACAAAATGCGTTCCGATTGCACATGTTATATGGTATTATTATACAAATCAAGCAGCGGCCGGTTTTTTTTCACAAAATTCAGGTGATATTATGATCCAGTGCAAAGACTGTGAATTCTACGAGGTAGATTCCCAAGGACGGCGAACTTTTAAGTGCGACCCATTCGCGGACATCAAGGAGCCTGAATGCCTGGCGAAATGGCAACTTCTTCGACTGGACATGCTGGTGGCGACTTACCGCGGGATGGTGGGTTTTCAAGAAAAACTCGCTCCAATGCAGGACAAGATACTGAGGTATGTGAAGCGAGAGCTGGAGGATTTGGACGAATCCGAAAACTGGAAAGTAGATGACGACCAGGAGCCGGACACCTGCTTCTGATGAGTTCACAAGGGCAGGCGGGGTTTAGTCGAAAAATGGTCCGATAGGCTGTCGATAAAGGCTAAAAAACTGCCCTTGCACCGCTATTTTTGTGTAATAATGCAATATTCTTCCATGAAACTGCGTCTAAACTGATGTCGACAACCGGTAAGATTGACAACACCGAGAAGTTGAACCGGATAATTACGGGCTGTCAGAACGGCGAGGAACAGGCGTTTTCGCAGCTCATCGATATTTATTCGACGCGATGTTATGGGTACTTTTACAGGCTGACCGGCAATGCCGGGATCAGCGATGATCTTCTGAGCAGGTTGTTTGTGCGCCTTGTGCAGAAGATTGGATCATTCAAAGGCGGCTCTTTTGAAAAGTGGCTTTTCACCATTGCCTCTAACATTTTTAACGATCATCTGAGGCATGAATACCGCCAAAGAAAGCTGTTGGAGACACATGCCGAGCAGTTGGCAACAGAGACGGAGCCTCGGCGGTCGGATGGTGAAATGGTCGACCGATTACAGCAGCATATCGCTAAACTGGACACAGATACAGCCGACTTGATTCTGATGCGGTTTTATGGCGAGTTGAGCTTCAAAGAGTTGAGCGAGCTGCGGGGCGAGCCGATTGGCACGACGCTTTCGAAAGTCCATCGAGGGCTGAAGAAGCTTAGAGAACTGATGGGAGGCACAGATGCCTAACAGAAACGAAAATCTTGAGATTATCCTGTGTGATTTTTTGCCAGCGGCGGAGGCGCATGAGGCTGCCGAAGTCATTGCCAGCGGCGAACGTATGCTGTGGGAGAACCCCGCACCCGCACCGTCTGCGGATTTGCTCGCCGATATCAACGCCAAGGTCGGCGCGGCGCTGCATGGAGGCAGGCGAACGGCGTCTCACTGGTTTGGGCGAGTTGCGGCGGTCTGCGCCGCAATCGTAATGGCAACGAGCATACTTTTTCTATTCTCGGGTGATGCACCTCACGAGATAGCGCAGCCCACATTGAACGCGGCGGCGCTGCCTGCTCCGGGGTGGTGGGACGACCACGTCGTTGAGGGTATGTCAGCGGAGATTGATCGTGTGCTGGAGACTATGATCTCCATCAGCGTGGAAGATTGTTACATTGCCGGCCAGAAGCCGGAGTTTGACCTGGCCGAACTTGAAGAACTGGAACTGATCGCCATGAGCGACGATTTTTGGAAGGGATAGCCCATGTCGTCTCGGCTAACGTGCTTTCTGCTGACCGCTTGTGCGGCGGCATTTATAACAATTGCCAGCGCCGTCGCCGGCGATCCGGCAGACCCATACAGGGGCATTTGGACTGAGGACCTGCCAAATAACGAGCAGATCAGCAAAGAACGGCTGGATTTAATTATCAGGTACGCAGCGGAAGGCAAGCAGCCTCGGGCGCATCAACTGCGGCAGCTTTATGAGAACGACCGGAGCAAGTTCTGGAACGAGATTCGGCAGTTCATGCGTGAGAACCCCATCGAAGGACCGGGTACGAACGACGCCCAGGGACGTCCCGCAAGGTGGAGAGACGAACTGCAGAAACAGCACGAGGAATTCCTGACGTGGCTGGAGGAAGCGTATCCGGACAGGAGGAAGGAACTTGCAGAACTTCGCGAGAGCAACCCGGACGAATACTTCAGGAGATTCGGCTCTCTTTACAGGAAGTACGGAAACGTAGCGGTTACACAGAAGAGGAATCCTGAGCTTGGCGCCGTTTTGAAGGAAGATCTTGACTTGATCGACCAGCGTGACGCCCTTCTTAGGCAGATCACTCAGGCGGACAGGAGGAGCAAGGCAAGACTGATGGAAGACCTGCATGAGGTTATCAGCCGACGCTTTGATCTGATCGTGCGCAAAAAGCAGCTACAGTATGATGACCTGAGGCGCCGGATCGAAAGGCTTCGCCGCGACCTGGAAAGCAAGGAGCAGGAACTCAGCAGGCTCATCGAGAGCAAGGACGAAGTGACCAAGCAACATCTGCAGGAGCTACTGAACCCCGCCCCGCTGGACTTGAAGTAGCGGATATTGGGCGGGTCGCAGGCACACGCACGGGGAAAAACTGCCGGGAATCACTTCTGCTCTCGCTGCGTGGCCTCTTTTAGAATCCTCTTTTCGCGGTAAGTGAGGCTCTTGATGCCCGAATTGTGCACCTTGGCGAGGATGCGATCAACGTCGGCTTGAAACTGCCTTTCGCGGTCCATCTTCCTGGCCCAGTTGCCCTTGCGATTGCCGAGGCGTACATTTCTAAACCAGGGCTGCCACAGCACGTAGACGGCTCCAACGGCCATGCCGGCCAGATGCGCGGCTTCGCCGCCGGCATTTCGACCTCCCGCGAAGCTGATCACGCTGACCACCAGCAGAACGATTGCCAGTGTCCGCAAACTCATGGGTATCACGAACATGAACAGCACCCGCACCTGGGGGAAGATGACCGCGCCGGCGGCGAGCATCCCGTAGATTGCACCCGAGGCGCCGACCATCGGCAGAGCCCTGAGAACATCAACAAGGACGAGGAGCGGGTACACAATACCACCGGCTGCGCCGCAGATGAGATAGAAGGTGATGAACCTGCGGCTGCCCCACATGCGCTCCAGGAGGGGACCGAAAAAATAGACGACGAGCATATTGAAGAACAGGTGGAAGAAATCGCCGTGCATGAACTGATAGGTTATGAGCCGCCAGGGCTGCAACGCCATGAACCAGGTCGCTGGGAAGACCGAGAACCACCGGGTCATGAATTCGTCGGCAAATATCTGCATCACGAATACGATGCCGTTGATGATCAGCAACCATTTGACGGCGGGTGTGATCGGGGGCAGAGCGATGCCCATGCCTGGGACGCCTGAGCCTCCGAAATCCTCGCGTACATAATCTCTATCGTAGATTCCCATGCATCTCGCCTGTTATTTGCTCAACACTTCCGCCTGTGCTTACTATAATATCGTCATAATCGCCGTGCGTTCAAGGGAAAATCGTCCGATGTGCAAGTTCAGGTTTTTTCAGGAGGAATTGAATCGGTTGCGCGAAGCCGGTCTGCTGAGGCATCTTCGCTGTGCAGGCTCAACATCGGATACGATGATTAGGATGGATGGGCGCGAACTGGTGAACTTCTCAAGCAACGACTACCTCAATCTGGCGGCGGACGTGCGGGTTGTTAAGGCGGCTTGCGAAACGGCGGGCAAGTGGGGCTTTGGCGCGTCCGCGTCCCGGCTGATATGCGGCACCAAGGGGCCGCACGTGGATCTGGAGGCAGGATTTGCGGGTTTTTTCGGTAAAGAGGCGGCACTGTCTTTTACCTCGGGCTGGACGGCAAACCAGGCCATCTTGACTTCGCTGCCACAAAAAGGCGACCTTATCGTGATGGACAAAGCGGACCACGCGTCGATTCTCGACGCAGCGGCCGCAAGCAAGGCGGATTTTCGAACATATCGCCGCAGCGATTATGTTCGTCTCGGCAAGCTGCTTGCAAACATCAGGTACAACCGGAAGTTCATAGTGACGGAGAGCATATTCTCGATGGACGGCGACTGTGCCGATCTGGCATCACTGGTCGAGCTCAAGAAGGCTTATGGCGCGATCCTTGTAGTTGATGAGGCGCATTCGGCAGGGTGCATGGGACGGACAGGCGCAGGATTGGCAGAGGACATGGGCATGCTGGAGCATGTTGACATTGTGGCAGCACCGTTGGGCAAGGCATTTGGGGCTGCAGGCGCAGTGGTCGCCACCCAGCAAACAGTGGTGGATTACCTCGTGAACACGGCGCGTCCGTTTATATACACTACCGCCCCGCCGCCAGCCAGTTGCGCCGCGGCACTGGCGGCTTTGGAAATCGTCAGATCGGAACCGCAACGCCGGCGCAGGCTGGCGGAGAACGCTTCATACCTGCGCAACCGACTTATGGGGCAAGGGCTGAATATCGGCAAAAGCTCGTCGCATATCATCCCGGTGGTTACCGGTAAGCCTCAGGAGACGGTGGAGGCTGCTGAAAAGCTGGTTCAAAGAGGCTTCCTTGTGGTTGCGATCCGTCCGCCCACGGTTCCGCGTGGCGCAAGTCGCCTGCGCATATCGGTGCAAAGCGGGCATACAGTCGATCAGTTGGATGCTTTTGCCGACGCACTGCTCGAAGTTCTCGCAGGATGAGGCGGTCGCTTGGCGCGGCCAGCCCTCAAAGCAGCGGCAAATATGATGACCCCGACGACAAACATGTATATGCCGAGGTTCTGTGAAACAGTGCCGCCCTTGTAGACGGCCCACCAAGCCCGCTCGAAGGGGTTATCGTCGCGAATGCCCTCCAAGACAAACCTCGTCGGTCCGTACAGCATGAACATCAGCCCAAGTGTACAGCTTGGAAAACGGGCACCAAATTTCCTCCAGAATGTGTACAAGATGGCGCAAATGGCAAGTGCATTGATCGAGGCATAGACTTGTGTCGGATGAATGGGCATAGCACGGTATATTGTCCTGACTTGCTGTTTCTGGGTTTCCGTGAGCAGTTCCTTAGGTTTGAGATACGCCCGGTACTTACTGCCTTCATCCACGCTGAACCATGACTTGCCGTCTTCACCCAGATATCCAAAGTACTCGGCGGGCAGTTCGAAGTACGGACGGCTGCGGCCGCGGGAGAGGTCCGGCTTGACCTGTGTCAGGTACGGTGGACTGCCGTATGGAAACTGCACCGCCCACGGAACATTTGCCGGCCTTCCGAAGCAACAGCCGTTCAGGAGACAGCCTACGCGCCCG
>JAWLHD010000030.1:0-16649 GCA_041690555.1 Anaerohalosphaeraceae bacterium | reverse complement strand
CTCACACAACATCGCCCCGCCGATCCCCCGACCTCGATGACTCTCCTCGACCGCCATACACCGGATCGTGCCCTCCCCTGGCCCCGAAAAATGACCACGTGCCGTGCCCACAACGGTCTCGCCGTCGCACGCCATCAGGTGTATGCTCCGATCTTCATAAGGATCCTTCTCACTGCCGATCGGCCGACCCCACGGCTCACGAAGAACACGCCAGCGAAGCGCATAATACCGACCAAACTCCTCCGGCGTCTCCGGCGAACGTATATCGATCATCGCTGCCCCCAACGCGCATCATATTGCCGCCGGCCCATTGCCTCATCCGCCGCATGCCAGGTATACCGAAATAATCGCCACATAAGTAGAACCCCAAATGCCATCCGCCTCTGCTCACTCAGCCGCTGTACAGTCCTCTATAATAAGCATCAACTTGCAAGTTTTGTGCGATAATTCTACCCAAAAACATAAAAACCAGTCCGATGCCGCCCCTCGCCAAATTAAGTCCCCACGCGCCTCAGCCGACATAACAATAAACTTCGTTGGCTCTGCAAGGGGGAACCCATGACCGCACAAACGACTTTTCAAGTCCTCTCGGCCCCGGACTTCATCAAAGTCCGCCGCACCGGTGAACCCGATCTCGAAGAGGCAAAAAAGGCCATAGTCCAACTTGCCATGATTATAGAACGCCCAGCCGACTACGACATCCTTATCGATTGCCGCGCTGCCCAAAGTCGTCTGACCTACTCAGACATATACCAGATTGTACTCGAACTCTGCCGCCATCGCGACGCCTTTCGCAACAAGATAGCAATTCTGACAAGAGCCGACTGTCAGTTCGACAAGGCGAACTTTTTGGAAGAGTTCGCAAACGCCCGCGGCTTCAATGTAGCTGCCTTTACCGAATACGAGCAGGCCATCGAATGGCTCAGTGAGTCTTTCGATCTCTCCATTGATGATTCCGACCTCGACTAAGCCGCGCGCAATATACCATTTCTGCCTATTCACCAGCCCAAACCGGGTCCCACACATCCCACCTGCCCCCGCGCCACACCAGCAGCGTATCCGAAATTGCCCACGACGCCTCCTCGAAAACGCTCCTTGCATCGAACCGAAGCTGCCGCAGCCCCTCCTCCGACCCGCTGCCCGTAAACAGAACCACGTCCCGCGTCGCCGCCGCCGCCACAAGCTCGCCCTCCACCATACCCGCCGCCGCGTCCCAGATCTCATCCACCAACATTAAGCTCGCCGCAAATATATCCGCCGCCACCCCAAACAAAGGCCCATCCCCCACAAACTCAACCTCCCCCGCCAGCCGCCTCAAATTCGCCACCGCCTTCTCACGCATCTGCCCGGCCGACAGCCCCATCGCCTTCACCGTACTCTCGTCAATCAGCCAAATCCCCTCCACCTCGTGCACTCCGTAAACCGCCCACACATCCCCCGCAAGCACCTCCCCCACATACGGCCGACCTCTCCCCTCGACCACCTTCAGCCGATCCAGAAAAGACTGCCCCTGCAGCACCGGCACAAATCTTTCAACGTCCGCCGCCGCTTCAACCGACTGACCGCCTCGCTCCATAAGCCGCCCAAGCCAGCCCACCTCACCGCGATTCTTCCCGATTACAAGAACACCCAAACCCCCAAACACCACCACTGCCCCAAACCCAAACAACACATGAGCAACGCGCCCGAACATAACAACTCCCAGCTCCCCGTTATTGCCCTCTCTCAATCACCATGCAACACCGCATCCACAAACGCATAAGCCCGCCGCCTCGCCTCATCCGGAAAATCATGCTCCGCCTCCGGATACATCGCCCGCAGACGGTTCTCCGCACCATAAAGCCCGTACACCGCCCGTGCCGCCGCCACCGCATCCCGCACACCCGAAACCTCGAAGTTGTCGTCATGCACCGGTGCACTAACGAACAACCCGCGCGGCGCGATCGCCCCCAAAACCTCCGTAAAATCAAACGGCATCCTCGCCGGGTCCTTCCCGTAAACGTCCGCGATCCGCGGCATATAACCGTCATGCGTCCACCCCGTCAGATTGCCCCCCTTGTATTTCCCAAAAGTAGTAAACCCGCAGCTCGTCACCACCACCCGCAGCCGCGTATCGAACACCCCCGCAAACAGCGCATTGTGCCCGCCCAACGAGTGCCCGATGCAACCGATCCGCTCCGCATCCACCTCCTCCAGGCTTGCAAGCAGATCCACCCCCCGCACATGATTCCAAATCCCCTTCATCGTGCAGCTAAGATACCCCTGCTCGTAAAGCCTCTTCCGCGAACCCGCATCATCCCCGAACCCCGGATAATCCGGCGCCAGCACCACATATCCCCGCTCCGCCAGCTCCAACCCATAGTTGCGATTCGGCCTCTCACCCTCACCCGCCACAACCCGCTTGCCCAAAGGCGACGTCGGATGCAGACACAGCATCGCCGCGGCGCGCCCCATCGCCGGCCGCGGCAAAAACAAAAACGCACTCACCCTGTCCCCCGGACCCGCCTCATACCGGATCGTCTTGCGAACGTATCCCGCAAACTCCTTCTCCTCAAGCACCTCATACTCCGGCGCCCGCCCGCGATCCGCACATGGCAAAGCCCCCATCACCAACTGCATATTCGACAAGACATGTCCCCGCCTGATCGCCCACCCCTCGACCGTACTAACATCCCGCCGAGCACCTGACTCATCCAGCCAATACAAAAGATCAGCCTTCTCGCCATAGAAAGGCGCACCGCCGACCCCCAAAAAAACCATCAACACTCCGCCTGCCAATGTCACAAACGTTGTAACCATGAAAGCATGCCTCCAGAATTCGCGTGCTGCACGGGTTCGGCCGCAAAACGCCCATCACCGGCGTAAGCGAGCTGGCCCTCTACTTCACACCGACCTGCCCACAATAACCGAAGTCAGCCCCGCTGACAAGCACGCACTGTTCCGCCGACTCGCCGACTGTTTGCATTTCAACCGCCCATTGTGGTATATTGACCGCGTGCGAAAACAGCGGCTATGATGAAAATGGCGGATTCACTTCCCGGTGTCCGTCATGAAATGACCCGTCAACTCGATTTGGAGCGAATACCATCATGTCAACACGGCGATTGACAATCGTTGCCATCCTTGCATTATCCCTGCCCGCCTTCGGCAAAGATGGCGCCCCGCCCACCGCCCAGGTGCTCGAATACCTCAAGAGCCTCGGCAACGGCTCATACCTCTTCGGCCAGGTCGCCACATGGGTCCACAACGAAAACCCCGACATGGACCACCCCCGCAACTGGCTCAAAAAAGTCTACGACCACACCGGCAAAATGCCCCGCTACGCCACCATCACCTACGACTTCCACGATGACCCCTTCCCCGATGCCGCATGGAACGACGGCGTCAAGAAGATGTGGGACCGCGGACTCATCGTAGGCGTCTACAGCTTCTACGCAAATCCCACCGGCCGATCATGGAACGACCCCATCGACATTGATCTTATCTTCCAACCAGAAGACAACCCGACCAAAAGCAATTTCTACAAACAGATGGATCGCATGGCCGCCAACTTCCAGTGGCTCAGGGATCGAGGCGTCCCCGTTGTATACACCCCCCTCGTCGAAAGCGACGACCGCAACAAATGGCATGCCAAAGGCACCCACGAGCACGCCATAAAGCTTTACCGCCTCATACACGACTACTTCACCAAAGACAAGGCCCTCGACAACATCATCTGGGCCTATCACACCACCCAGAATCACGGCGCTCTCGAGAAGTACTACCCCGGCGACGCCTACGTCGACGTCCTCGGAAAGTCCGCCTACGGCCGCGGCCTCGTCTTCTCCGAATACGACTGGGCCGTAAACAAAAAGAAAAAAGCCGGCAAAGTCATCTGGTGGGCCGAACTCGGACTACGCGGCAACTCCTCCGGCCCACGCGCAGACTGCATGGACGTACTCAAAAAACTCGAAAACTCCTTCCCCGAACTCGCCGGTTTCGTCTTCTGGAGCGACGACGGCTACTTCAACGTGGTAGGAAACGACAACGGCCGCCAGCTAATGGATTCACCAAAAATCATCACCCTGAACTAATCTTGGAGGCGTGTGACGTGAAGGTATTGACCCAGGAGATATGGATGGAGGTCCCGACCCGGCGCAAAATCGTTTCTATCCATGACCAGGTCGAGCAGCTCGTTGCAGAAAGCGGCGTTCAGGAGGGCCTGGTGCTGGTGAATGCCATGCATATCACAGCCGCCGTCTTCATCAACGACAACGAGTCGGGCCTGCATCACGATTTCGAGGTGTGGTTGGAAAAGCTCGCCCCCGAAAAGCCCTATTCCCAGTATCGCCACAACGGATACGAGGACAACGCTGACGCCCATCTGAAGCGCTCGGTGATGGGTCGCGAAGTTGTGGTCGCAATCACCGAGGGCAAGCTGCACCTTGGCCCCTGGGAGCACATCTTCTATTATGAGCTGGACGGCAAACGCCGAAAGCGCCTGCTGGTCAAGATCATCGGCGAATGATCGCACACGCATCGACCGGTTCTACCGCCTGAGCCGCAAGTTGCCAGGAGACTGCGTTTGCCCTGCTCGATCGCCGTCAGGGCTTCAGGGTGGATTGAAGGTAGCGGAAGAACTCGCCGTCCGAGCTGAGTATTATCGTCGCGTTCTTGCCGAGTGCCTTGTAGCTTTCTAACGTTCGCAAAAAAGCAAAGAATTCCGGGTCGGCCCCGTAAGCGGCCGCATAGATCCGTGCGGCCTCGGCGTCCGCCTTTCCGCGGATTTCCTCCGCCTGCCGCTGCGCTTCCGAGCGGATCTGCCGAAGCTGACGCTCCATCTGGCCGAGTATCTCCTGGCTGCGCCCCTCCCCCTCCGAGCGAAATCTTGCCGCGATGCTCTGCCGTTCCGAAATCATTCTGCTTTCGACCTGCCGTCGCACGCTCTCGATGTAGTTGATGCGCTTGATGCGCACGTCGACGAGTTCGATCCCGAGTTCGGGCATGAGTCTGGACGCCGCGATTCTCATCTGCTGTTCCAGCCTTTCGCGCCCGACCTTCGGCTTCTGCAGGTCGACGTCCTCACGGACGATCTCCTCGTCCAGGTCGTCAAGGTCGACCTCCCAGTCATGCGACCGTACAATCTCCTCCAGGTCGGCCCCGGAGACGATGTCCCGCACGACCGAATCGATGATATCGTCGAGCCGTGTCCTTGCGCCCAGCTCGTCGCGGACCGAGCGCAGGAACTGCAGCGGGTCCACGATCCGCCACCGCGCGGTGGTGTCAACAACGATGAATTCCCGCCCCAGCGTTGGTATCTGGCTAACGTCCCCGTCCCACGCAAGCAGCCGTTTATCGAAGCGGCGGACTTCCTGGATGAAGGGAATCTTCCAGTGCAGCCCCGGCGCAGCTACCACGTCGCCGACAGGTTCCCCGAACTGAACGATGATAGCCTGTTCCGACTGGTCGATCACATAAAGGCCGCTTGCAGCGACCGCCACACCGACGACCGCGGCGATTGCGATTGCAGTGGCTGTCAGCTTGTTCATCTGCCGCTCTCCTTCAATGTGCGTGCGTCCTGCAGGTGCAGCAGTGGCAAAGGACCCGTCTGACCCTCGGGCACGACGTAGATGCTCCCGATATCCGGCAGCACGTCGGAGACGGTCTCAAGGTACATGCGCCGTCGCGTTACATCCGGCGCCGCCTGGTACTCCGCCAAAATCGACGTGAACCTTGCCGCCTCCCCAAGTGCCTGGTTCGTTCGTTCCGACGCATAGCCCTCCGCCTCGGCCACCGTTCGACTGGCCTCGCCTTTCGCACGCGGGATGGCTTCGTTAGCCTGCTTCGTCGCTTCGTTGATCATCCGCTCCTGTTCCTGCCGGGCTTCGTTGACCTGGTTAAACGCCGGCTGAACCGCCTTCGGCGGCACCACGTTCTGCAGCTCAACCGTTACCACGTGAATGCCCGTCTGGTACAGTTCCATGGCCGCCTGGATTTCGTCCCTGGTTGTATTTGCGATCTTGACTCTTGCCGTCGTCAGAATCTCGCTGCCAAGGTGGTTTCCCGCCACTCGCCGCATTACCGATTCGGATATGTCCCGCAGCGTCCGCGTCGGCTCCCGCATGTTGTAGAGGAACTTGATTGGATCTGAGATGCGGTATTGCACGACCCATTCGACGTCGATGATATTCAGGTCGCCCGACAGCATGAGGGATTCGTCTGGGAACGCTCGCTCCGCATACCGTGTGGGCTGCCCCGCCGACGCCGTGCGGAAGCCGAATTCCTCCTTGAGCACCCGTTCCGTCGCCACACGCTGAATGTCGTCGATTCCGAACGGCAGCTTGAAATGCAGCCCCGGGTCCGTCGTCTTGATAACCGCCCCAAAGCGTTTGACCACCGCCCGCTCTTCCGGCTGCACGGTGTACACCGCTGTCATGCCGCCGCCAACAATTATTCCAACCAGCAACGCGCCAATAATGATGGAGCGGAAGCGTCGCAATTCTGCCAGCAAACGATACAAGTCGACATTGTTATTGTAGTTCTGTTGATATCTCATAAGGGCACCATACGAGTTTCAGCCCAAAAGGTCAAGGCCTATCGCCTGACAATACCGCACAACAGCACAATTTCCGGTCGAAAAGGGCGATTACGCGTTTGGGATGTTGTTTTTTTCTTGACCATGTGTGGAATTGGGGTTAAAATCAGGGTCTGTACTAACTTGGATGCGTGGCGCCATTTATACGCGTTTAGACCTGATCTTATTCTGACACGGCATAGACTTGCGCGTAGCACGATTTTCTGCATTTTGTTTGGCAGGCGGCGAGCCTGCGTTTTGTCATGCGGCCAGGTCGTTCGGGCTTGGTTTGCGCGTCCTGCCCCCCTGTTTATTTCAGCAATAAGCATTTTCTTGAGGCGGTTATACAGCCGAAAACTTATGGTTATTATAGGTATATATGTTTGTTTGATACACAAGTTAACATCTGTTTTTTTGGGGTATAAGATATGATTAAACACAGTGCTGTCGATGCATTGGAGACTATCGGGACTATCGACGAGAGCAGGAACAGTTCAAACTGGAAGGACTGGAAGTGGCACATTCGCCACAGCATCCGGGACATCGATACGTTCGAAAAGCTGCTCGGTGTTGAGTTTTCAACGGATCGTCGTGCAGCAATCGAAAAGACAATGCGGCATTTTCCTGTTTCGATTACGCCTTATTATCTTTCACTCATCGAGACGGAAGATTTCGAAAGCGACCCGATTCGCAAGCAGGCCTTTCCGCACCCCGACGAGCTGAAGTCCAGCAGGTGCGAGATGGCCGATCCCCTGGCTGAGGACAAGGACAGTCCGGCCCCCGGAATAACGCATCGCTATCCCGATCGCGTGCTCTTCCTCGTCAGCAATGTTTGTTCGATGTACTGTCGGCACTGTACGCGCAAGCGGCGAGTGGGTGACAACGATTATATTCCTGACCGCCGCACCATTGAGGCGGGTCTGGAGTATATTCGCGGCAATACGCGAGTTCGAGATGTACTTCTAAGCGGGGGTGATCCGCTCATGCTAAGCGACCACTACCTCGACTGGATTCTCACGGAGCTGCGCCGAATCGATCACGTGGAGATCGTCCGCATCGGGACGCGCATGCCCGTGGTCCTGCCATACCGCATTACGGACGGACTCGTCGGCATGCTGAAGAAGCATCATCCGCTCTGGTTGAACACCCATTTCAATCATCCACGTGAGATCACCAATTCGAGCCGTACGGCTCTGCGAAAACTCGCCAACGCCGGCATTCCGCTGGGCAATCAGTCCGTGCTTCTGGCGGGGGTCAACGACTGTCCCCGGATCATCAAGGCTCTTGTCCAGAAACTCGTCGCCAATCGTGTGCGGCCTTACTATTTGTACCAGTGCGATCTGTCGGAGGGGCTTCTGCACTTTCGCACGCCAGTGGGCAAGGGCATCGAAATCATGGAAAGCCTCATCGGCCACACGACCGGCTTTGCCGTGCCGACCTATGTGATCGATGCGCCCGGCGGCGGCGGCAAGATACCCGTCATGCCGAACTACTTGATCTCCTGGTCGACAAACAAGGTGATACTGCGCAATTACGAGGGGATCATTACGACATACAAAGAACCGGATTCCTATGAGCCTTACTTCTGCAATCGCGACTGCGACAATTGTCGCCGGCAGCTCAAGCTCGACGACGCCGACGAGCATAAGGCTGTCGGGATCGACCGGCTCCTTAGCGACCAGGACAAGACGATCTCTCTGATCCCGCGAGGCAATGCGCGGTATGAACGGCGTAACGGCGAGGGCAAATAGGGGAACGGCCGTGGCGTTCGTTGATTACATTATCTTTGCAGCGTACATGCTTGGCGTCGTGGCCATCGGTTGGCACCACTTCCGTCGCAACACCAGTGCGGAGGATTACTACGTAGGCAGCCGCAGCATCAAGGCGCATCACGTGGGGCTTTCGATCGTTGCGACGGACGTGGGCGGCGGCTTTTCAATCGGCCTTGGAGGCTTGGGGTTCGTAATGGGTCTTGCCGGAAGCTGGCTCTTGTTCACGGGGCTCGTCGGGGCGTGGCTGACTGCCTTGTTCGTGATACCAAAGATCAAGGCCCTGGACCGGCGGCATAAGATGTACACCTACCCCGACTTTCTTCGATGGCGATACAACGACAAGGTGGCGCTCGCCGCCGCCGTCATTTCCGGCCTGGGCTACATGGGCTTCACCGGTGCGCAGATACTCGGCGGCGCCAAACTGGCATCGGCAACGATGATCCAGCGCGCCCCCCTGGGCATGGATCCGCTGGACTTCGCGCTGATTATCATCGCCGTCATCACCGTCGGCTACACGGTCATAGGTGGACTAAAGGCCGTCATTTACACGGACACCGTCCAGTGGGTTATTCTGTTGGGCGGGCTTATCCTCGTTACATTGCCTGTCACGCTGTGGAAGATCGGCGGGTGGGGTGTACTGCGGCGTGACCTGCCCGCGGAGTTCTTCTCGCTGGCCAACGTCTCGGTTGCGCAATTCGTCAACTGGATGGTTACGATTGTACCCATATGGCTGATTGGCATGACGCTTTACCAGCGGATGTTTGCCTGTAAAAACGAGCGGGAGGCGAAGAAGGCCTGGTATATTGCCGGATTGTTCGAGTACCCGATCATGGCTTTTACGGGCGTCCTGCTGGGGATGTGCGCGCGGGTCGTGTTTCCGGCGGCAGAGGCGGAAATGGCTATGCCGATGCTGATCAAGAACATGCTGCCGATTGGCGTAACCGGTATTGTTATCGCCGCGTATTTCTCCGCGATCATGTCGACGGCAGACAGTTGCCTCATGGCTGCCTCCGGCAACTTCGTTAACGACATCTTGCAGCGATACGTTTTTCCTCAAGCCTCGCACAAGGCAATAATGCGCGTCTCGCAGGGTATGACCTTCTTGATAGGAACCGCTGCCGTGGTGATCGCCAGCCGTTTTACAATGGTTCTGGATGTGATCTTTTATGCCTACTCTTTTATGGTTGCCGGCCTGTTCGTGCCGACCCTGGGCGCCTATTTCTGGAAACGCAGCAGTTGCGCAGGCGAGCTGCTTTCGATGGTCCTTGGCGGGGGAGTGACGCTGGCTATGCTCTTCGGCTGGCTTAAAATTACCAAAGACGGGCTCCTTGGGCAGTTGGACGCCAGCGGCTACGGCATCGCGGTTTCCGCGGCGGCGTTCGTTGCCGGATCCCTGCTGCTGCCCGACACCGACGCAAAGACAGACGCATATACAGAAGAAGAACTGACTGCAATTTAAGCGGAGGCTTGATGCCCGACACAATTGAGAAACTTGGAAATTCTTTGATTCAACACGGACCCCGGAACGAGCGGATCTACCTCATGAAGGTCAGCGGCCAGGACCTGCCCGACATCATCCAGGATATGGAGCGGCTGGCCGATGAGCATGGCTACACCAAGGCCTTTGTAAAAGCGCCCCTTCAGGTAAAGGGACTCTTCAGGCAGGAAGGTTACGTGGAGGAAGCGCGGATCCCGGGCTTCTACTACGGGACGGAGGACGGAGTGTTTCTGGGCAAGTACTTCGACGCCGAACGCAGCATGGATCCTCATGCTGATAAGGTGCAGGAGATTCTGGAACTCGCCAGAGATAAGGCCGCGCATGATGAGATCACCTCGCCGCCTGAAAAGGTGCAGTTTTATGAGGCTGCTCCGGACGATGCCGAGGCGATGACCGAAGTCTACAAGGCGGTGTTCGACTCGTATCCGTTCCCGATTGACGATGCCGATTACATTCGACAAACGATGCAGTCGCATATAAGATACTTCTGCGGCGAGCACGATGGGCGAATTGTCGCACTTTCATCGGCGGAAATCGACCGCCAGCGGGGCAATGTCGAGATGACCGACTTCGCGACGCTGCCGGACTATCGCGGCCGGGGGATTGCACGGCAACTCCTTACGCAGATGGAACAGGCGATGGCCGAAGAGCCCGTCCAGGTGTTTTACACGATTGCCCGCGCGCTTTCCGCGGGAATGAACATAACGTTTGCTCAGCATGGGTATGAATACGGTGGGACACTGGTTAACAATACCAATATCTGCGGCCGCATCGAGAGCATGAACGTCTGGTGTAAGGATGCTGCGGCAAACTGACCGGATTGATGTAATATGATTAACTTTGGCGTTACTGAGCGAAAGATTCTGGAGCTTGCCGAGCGGATGAAGCAATGCGGTATTCGCGAGTCCGATCTTGATGAGCAGTTCGTCCGAAGTCATGGTGCCGGCGGCCAGAAGGTCAACAAGACTTCGACTTGCGTTCATCTTACACACGGACCCAGCGGAATCTCGGTCAAGATGCAGAAGAGTCGCAGCCAGGGACTCAACCGGTATTACGCAAGAAAAAGACTCTGTGAATTGATGGAGATCAGGCTTTCGGGCAAAAACAGCCCTGAGGCTAAGGAGCAAAACAGAATCCGCAAACAAAAAGACAGGAGAAGACGCAGGCAGACAAACCAGGCGACCGATTGAGGTCAGGTGCTCGGCGATGCTTCTGATAACGGTTGGTTAATTGCGGAATTTGATTTACAGCGTGGTTTGCAGTGTGTAGTATGATTACTGAGTCGCAACGGTTAGCGGGAGATGGGATATGGATTCGGCAAAGGAATCGCAAGAACCTGTTGTCCTGATTGTTGAAGACGACCTGGGGCATCAGAGGCTTCTGGAACTGCTTGTCAAGAGAGCCGGCTGCCGATGTGATTGTGCGTTCGACGGCAGGCAGGGCCTGGACATGGCCCTCGCCAATGAATACGACCTGATAATCATAGATATCAACATCCCTGAAATTGACGGCCTTGAAGTCGTCCGCCAGATTCGCCGGCACGGATCAACCGTGCGGACCGTCGCCGTTACGGCACTGCAAACTCGCGACCTCGAACGCAGAGCACTGTCGGCGGGTTTTGATGGCTTTTTTAAGAAGCCGATTGACGCCGCCCTGGTCGCAAGCATCATGCGGCAGACGGGTCCGCAGGAAACCTGAAAAGGCAGCGCCGGCATACGGCACGTCAGTGAAGCAGCCATTTGAGCATTATTATTCGACAGCGGGAGTCTCGCCATGCAGCACAACAGACTTGAAAACACCACCAGCGATTTCACTCGGCGCAAATTCATGCAGTCCGCCGCCGCCGTCGGCGCTCTCCCGTGGCTGACCGGTCCCGGCGCCGCCGCCCCCCGGCAAAAGCGGCGCCCCAACGTACTGTTGATATTGACAGACGATCAGCGGTACGACGCCATCGGCCTCGGAGGCAGCCGCCATCTCAAAACGCCGCATATCGACCGGATCGGCCGGGAAGGGATTCATTTCAAGAACACGTTCTGCACGACCTCCCTCTGTTCGCCGAGCAGGGCGACCATCCTGAGCGGACTATACGCCCATGCCCACGGCGTCGTCGACAACTTCACCGAATACCCGAAGGACCTCAAGAGCTTCCCGCTTGTGTTGCAGTCGCAAGGTTACGACACCGCATACGTCGGCAAGTGGCACATGGGCGAGGACAACGACGAGCCTCGCCCCGGCTTCGACTGGTTCGTTACCCACAAAGGCCAGGGCAAGTATTTCGACACGGAGTTCAACTTCAACGGCCGGCGCCGCGAAGTCGTCAAGGGCTACTACACCCACGTCGTCACGGACATGGCCGAAGAATGGCTCAACGCCCGCCCCGAGGGCAAGCCGTGGCTGCTTATGATCGGACACAAGGCCCCCCACAGTTTCTACTTCCCGGAGCCCAAATACGAGCATGTCTTCGAAGACGTTCGCATACCCTATCCCGAAACCGCCTTCATGCTCGACGACAAGCCCGCCTGGATACGCCAGCGCCTCTCAACGTGGCACGGAATCTACGGCCCGCTGTTCGACTGGCGAAAGAAGTTCCCCGACGACAGCCCGGAGGCCGTCAAGGATTTCGAAGCCATGACCCGCGCCTACTGGGCAACCCTCATATCCGTTGACGACAGCGTGGGCAGGCTCTACAAACTGCTCGAAGACCGTGGCGATCTCGACAATACCGTCTTCGTTTTCATGTCCGACAACGGAATCCTCAACGGCGAGCATGGCATGGTCGACAAACGCACGATGCACGAGCCGAGCATTCGCGTGCCGCTGGTGGTGCGCTATCCCGGCCTGGTCGCCCCGCAAAATGCAAAGGTAGTCCACGAGCAGGTGCTCACCACCGATATCGCCCCAAGCATCCTCGAGCTCTGCGCAGCGCCGCCGCTCAAGAATATTCACGGCAAATCATGGGTGCGGCTCGTGCGGCACGGCGATCGCACCTGGCGCAAGAGCTGGTTCTATCATTACAACTACGAAAAGCAGTTCCCCTATACACCCAACGTCCGCGGAGTGCGGACCGACACCTGGAAGTACGTGCATTATCCGCATGGCGACGGCTCTCCCGATCGGCACATTGCGGAGCTTTACAACATCGAGTTCGACCCCGACGAGCGTTACAATCTTGTCGGCAATCCGAAATACGCCCCTATTGTCAAAGAGTTAAAAGCCGAGCTCGCCAGGCTCATGAAACAAACCGGCCTCACCCCCGCCGCCGACAAAATGCCCCTCGACCAGGGCGTCAAGGCCGAACTGCCCGACGAGTCGATTCGCTGACGCCTATCGCAGCGGCACCCGCGAGTTGGGCTTCAGCGCATGCGGCGGGTAAGGGTGCGCTTCGTTGAACACGTACAGGTCTTCGTACGCCAGGACGCTTACGAATGATTCGTCGATATTGCCCCCCGCGCCGGTTATGCGATCCAGTCTCAGGCCCAGGTGCTTGGCCATAAACGGATACAGAGCAGTTCGCTTGGAAACGCCGTAATCGTGCCCCTCGTTGGCGAAGTGCGCGTTCGCAACGTTGGCCTCCGCGCCGAACAGCCCATAGATGCCTCGGATGTGGGGATACTCAACTTCGGGGTTCTTGCTGGTCCAGTCTTTCCCGTTCGAGATCAGCAGCAGCGGCCTGGGCGCCGCCAGCGCCGCGATTTCGGCATTGTTGGTCTCGTGGTCTTTGCTCTTGTGGATGGGCATGCCGCTCTCGCAGTTGCACCCCCCGAAAAAGTGCGCACTGACCATTACACACGGAACGCTCACTGCGATTCGGTCGTCCACCGCCGCCGCCAGAAACGTCTGCGTCCCCCCGCCCGAAGCCCCCGTAATGCCGATCCGTTTCGGATCCACTTCCGGCAGAGTCAAAAGGAAGTCCACCGCACGAATGCCCCCCCATAGCTGCAGCGTCAGTGCCTGCGGGTGCCCGTGCGCCCAGCCCGCCTTCTTCGAGTCCCCATAGCCGATCATGTCATACGCGAACACCACCGCACCCATCCGTGCCAGTGTCGCCGAACGACGCTGCATGTCCTCGCGCAGCCGACCGTGATCCTTGTCGCTGGACCAGTGCCCGTGCGGGCAAAGGACCCCCGCATACGGACCGTCCACACCCCGGGGCCGGTACAGGTTGCCCGTCAAAAAATAGCCCGGCACGGCCTCGAAGGCGGCGTTTTCCACCGTGTACCCGTCAAGCTCGCGCTTGCTATGGATAATGGGGTTAAGCGATGTCTTCGCCGGCAGCGGATCCAGACCCGCTCCTTTCAAAATGCACCGGCGGATGTTGGCCGCGCGGACCTCCCACTCCTCGCGGGTGGAGTACGTCCCCGAAAACCGCAAAAGCTGCTCCTTCGCCTGCGCCTCGGTCTGGTAATTCCCCTGGCAGAGTATCGCCGCATCGGCGTCCCCTGCACACGCCGCCGTCGGCAGCAGGATGCATATTGCCGCCGCCGTGACCGCCGCCCGTCGGATCGAACCTCCCAAAGACTCCATTGAACGCCTCCTTCTTGACCGCCTGATCGCCTCTGATCGCCCAACGGGCAATCTACAACCCAAGTGTACGTAAAAACAACAAACCTGTCAACGCCCGTGGAACAGGAATCTTGCCCGTGTTCAAGGCTCAAGGCATGTCTTGCTCCCGGCGCGCCGAGAGTCGCCCCCCGCTCTGTTGCCATGAAGAAAATCTCACACGCCGACAATTCAAAGGCGCGCCGTACCATTTCTGCCGCACAACAGTTCTCTACTTCACTCCCCTCTCATGCCACTCGACCACTGCCACATGGAATGCGAACGTCTGCTGTCGCCTATCGCCGCAGCTTGCGTTGGTCGAGTCGCTCGCCCCGTGGTGGTCTGACGGGTATGTGCAAACCGCCGCTGGCCTCCAATTCGTCGAACAACTGTTGCTTCAAAGCCTCTATCTGCTGTTGGTACGCGGGTACACGGATGAGGTTGTGCCGCTCGTGCGGGTCGGTGAGCAGATCGTAAAACCCGTCGTGATCCCATACGCCATGATAGTAGATATATTTGTATCGTTCAGTACGAATGGCAAATACCGTTGGCGTCGCGGGGAAGTTCCATTCCCAGTGGTACTCGTAAAGGACATGATCTCTCCACGGAACCGAACTGCCCTGCAGAAGTGGCCAAAACGACCGCCCGTCCATTGGCCTGGCATCCGCGGGTCTCACGTCGGCCGCTTCCAGGATTGTAGGTGCGATGTCAATATTCTGAACCATCTGATCTATGCGCCCCCCCGGCCGGATCACCCCGGGCGCCAACGCCAGCATCGGCGCACGAATTGACTCCTCGAAGGCGTCTCTCTTGTCGTAGAACCCGTGCTCCCCCAGCGCAAAACCGTTGTCTCCCATGTATACCACCAGAGTTGACCGGCTCAAACCTGTACTGTCCAGGTAATCCAGCACCCTCCCTATGTTCTCGTCCAGACCGTGAACTGTCTCGCAGTAGCGCTTGTACAGGTTGTCGAAGCACGGCACCGGGTCATTATCGTACTGCCCGGTCTCCATGTGGTCGATACCGTGAATGCTGTAGCGTCGCTCGCGCACCCAGTGAGGTTGCGTCTGGTAGTTGCGTTCGGTGTTCGCCATCGTCTCCGGGCGTTTGACCTTCGCATTCTCGTAACGCCCGTGATGCCGCGGCGCCGGCTGGAACGGGTAGTGAACCGCCTTGAACGAAAGATACAAGAAGAAAGGCCGGTTCGCATCACGAGAGTCCTTCAGCCAGTTCAGCGCTTCGTCGGTAAGAATGTCCGTGGTATATCCCTTGTACGTGCGGCGGTTGTTGTTGACATTCAGAACGGGATCGAAGTACGTCCCCTGGCCCTTGAAGCTCACCCAGTGATCGAAGCCCGGCCGGGGATGGTCGTCTTCGTGCCCCATGTGCCACTTGCCGACGAATGCCGTCTGGTAGCCAGCCTTTTGTAGGTACTGCGGGAAAAACACCGTCCCTTCAGGCACCGGCCTCTGGTTGTCCACCACATGATGGTTGTGCATGTACTGCCCGGTCAGGATTGATGCCCGGCTCGGCGAGCACAGCGACGTGCTGACGAATGCATTGGCCAAGTGGGCGCCCTGATTGGCCATGCGGTCCATGTTCGGTGTCTCGAGGAAGTCCGGTGCCCCTTCCATAAAACTCATGAAGTCGTAACGATGGTCGTCGCTAAGAATAAAGATGATGTTCCGTCCCCGCGGCATTTGGGCGGTTTGCTTACCAAACTGCCCGAAGGCTGCCGAGTGCGCCCACACCGCCGCGCCCACGCCAGCGAGTTTCATAAAATGCCGTCGATTGTACTGCGTGTTTGCGGCCTTTGCTTTTGTCGCCATGACACCACCCTTTCATTGCATAGCCCCCGCCTCTCGCCGCATTATACCCGACACCTCAACCCCGATCAATGCCGGACCGACGTGTCTTGATAATGGGTTGAATTTGGCTGCGCTGCGGCAGAACCCAATTGCAGCCGCAAAAATGCAAATCCCCATAGATGCACAAGAAACAGCCATTCTATTGCCAAACAGAAGCACATTAGCTTTTTTGTGCGATGTCCAGGTTTTTTCCCTTGACCTCGCGGTAATAACAAGGCTATTATGGAGGACTGTTATATGTAGCAACGTAGATCGGGTGTTTTCATCTTTGGGAGTGAGGGTGTGTGGTGATGGACAGAGGCGGCATTTCTTTTTGGGATGGCCGGACGAGTCGTATAACCTTCGGGGAAGATCACTCCTATAAAGTCGCAGTTCTTTGCATTTTTCCTTTCTTTTCTTGTCTCCTAAACCTCTTTTGG
>JAWLHD010000029.1:0-16884 GCA_041690555.1 Anaerohalosphaeraceae bacterium | reverse complement strand
CGATTTTCGTACCGACGGTCGTCGCGGTGGCGATCGCTGCGTTTTTCGCTTGGCTTGCCTTCGGTCCCGACCCGGCGTTGGCCTTTGCAATCGCTTCATGCGTGGACCTCTTTTTGCCTGACTCCCGCCCGTATGCCTGCACGGCAATGGTCGTGAGCGTCTCGCCTTTCTTGACGGTATGCAAACGCCGTTGCGAAACCGTCGGGGCAGTAGTCGGCTCCTCCGCCCGCACAGTCGTCGCCGGCGGCGGTATCAGCACAACCCGCTCCGCATCTCTTCCAGCCCGCACGGGAGGGCGCCTCGCATCGGATCTCGCTGCTGACGTCGGAGCATCGATCACAACTGTCCCCAGGTCCGGTATGCGAGTTTGCAGGGGTGCCTCCGCTCTTGCGTCATGAAAAAAATTAGGCAGGCTGTTCACCATAAAGGCGATTAGAACAATGAAAACAAGCCCGAGCAACAGGCCGACCCTGGCATCAGCAGTCATCTCTGACACTCCTTATTGCACTCACCCCAAAAACGTGCCAATCGCAGCTTGGCGCTCCTCGACCTTGCATTTCGCTCCACCTCTTCTTCAGCGGCAACTATCGGCTTTTTGGTCAGGATCTCATAAAATCCTTTTGCTGCTTTTGCGCGGAAATCCCACTTGACGATGCGGTCTTCCAGACTGTGAAAACTGATGATGGCGATCAATCCGCCAGGCTTCAGCAGCCCCGGCGCCGCCGAGAGAAACTCCTCCAGGGCGCCCAATTCGTCATTGACTGCTATACGAAGTGCCTGAAACGTACGTGTCGCCGGATGAATTTTCGATCTTCGGCCTCGCGCCCGCTCTCCCAGCGCCCGACAGACGATCGACGACAGTTCGCCGGTCGTCTCGATTCGCCGTCCTGAGCGGCTTTGAACTACGAACCGGGCTATCCTCCTTGACGCCCGGTCCTCGCCGTACTTGAAGATCAGATCAGCCAGCGACTTCTCGTCATATCCGTTGACGATGTCGGCCGCCGTCCGCTCGAGCCTGTCGTCAAGCCTCATATCCAGAGGCATGTTTTCCTGAAAGCTCAGGCCACGCTCACTCGCACCGACCTGTGCCGAGCAGAATCCGAGGTCTGCAAATATCAGATCAGCCTTGCATATCCCACAGGCCGCGGCCGTTTCCGCGACCAGCCGGAAGTTCTCACGCACCAGAACAACACGACACGCAAGACTGCTTAATCTCGTGCGGGCCCTTTGGATACAACCCTCATCGACGTCCATCCCGAGTATCAGTCCGTCAGGGCCCAACGCGCTGCCGAACAGAAGGCTGTGACCTCCGTGCCCAACCGTTGCATCGATCACCGTCCCGTCCATGGGAAGCTTGATCTGTTCGGCTAACCTGTCGACAAGGACAGGCGTATGCGAATTCGGCGAAGTCTCATCCACACCATTCACCGAGTTCCAAACTGTTCTTCATCGCCGCGGCGGCTCTTAGCCTGCAACCGAGACCACATTCCGACCCGCCAGCAGGTGCACGTGGTCCGAGAACGCCACCCCGGCGAAAAGCCTGCTGCTCTGTTTCAAACGTGCCAGCCGTTCACCGAGAACATCCACCGAAGCCAGAGTCGACTCATCCACAGGCCGCAGCCCCCGAAGGCTGTCTTGAACAACCTTAATCTCGTCCGAGCGTGTCGCCAACATGTCAAATCCCTTCTCAAACATCCAGTTCCCGGCTCTGTTTCTGCAGCACCGACTGTCTGGCCTGCATGATCTGTCCCTGAAACTGATCCAGGTGATCATCCAGGTATCTGTCCCAGTCCTCGGTATTCCAAAGTTCAATATGGTCCCGCACACCGACCAGCGTCAGATTGCTCTGCAGGTTGGCCCGCTTGCGAAGACGCTCCGACAGCAGCAAACGCCCTTGCCGATCCAACTCAACCTTGTTGGCCAGCGCGAAACTGAGCCGTTCATAAGTAACGGCTTCGTCCGGAGCACCCATCCCTGGCGCACCGGCGAGGGCGATCTGCTGAAAATACTTCTCGGGATAAAGGCAAAGAATGCCGTTGGCGCCCAAAACCAGGTAGAAACTGCTGCCATGCTCCTCCACGTCGATCTGCCCGCGGAGCTTGTTCGAGATGAAAAGTCGATTCTTCTCGTCAAGCGTGTGTTCATATTCACCTGTTAGCATTAGCATGACATTTATCCCACCGGCTTCCCACTGGGCACCTTCTTGATGGGATAACTTACCACTTAGTTCCACTCTGTCAACACAAAATCCCCCGCTTGACCAAAAAACCTAATTCCTTCCTGATGCGATCAGGCCCCGCTGCAAAAACTACCCCCAACATCTTGTGACGCACGAACCCTGCCGTCGACATGTGGGGGCACAGGGCGTGCCCACGCATAACCTAACAGGCCGCGAAAAAATTTGAAAAAAGAGAAGATGCCTCCCCCCCGGAGTTTCGACGCCCCCTCACAGTAAAAACAGCGGGCGATGGGAATCGAACCCACATGACCAGCTTGGAAGGCTGGGGCTTTACCATTAAGCTACGCCCGCGTATCTCCCTGCCGCGGCAGGGAACAGGAACGATATACAAAAACCGATTTCCTGTCAACGCAAATCAACCAAAAACCACGCATCAGGGACGTCTCGACGCTGAATCCTCACCAGGCCTGCCGCACAAAAACCCGCTCATCTTCCGTACAGGCGCTCGGACTGGATATTATTACTTGATTCGTTACAATAGTCCGACCGATTAACAGAAAAGTTGTCTTGAGCGCAATCGAGCAGGGCCCGCCCCGCCGAATTGCCTCCACTTCGGAGTCCGAGTGAATGGATATTAAACAGACCGCCGCCCGCGCAAAGGCGGCATCGATCCATCTGGCCGCCGCAAAGGGCGACCTCAAGAACCGCGCCCTCGCGGACATCGCCGCCGCGCTGCAGGCCAACAGCGCCCGTATCGTCGAGGCCAATCGCAAAGACCTCGCGCAGGCCAAGAACGACAACCTCGCCGCCCCCCTTCTCAAGCGACTCAGGTTCGACGAAGAAAAAATCGCCGAAGTCTGCCGCGGTATCGAAAGCCTCATCACACTGCCGGATCCCGTCGGCCGCACACTTTCGGCGACCGAACTCGACGATGGCCTGGAACTCTACAAAGTCAGTTGCCCAATAGGCGTCGTGGGCGTCATCTTCGAATCCCGACCCGACGCACTCGTGCAGATATCCACCCTGTGCCTCAAAAGCGCAAACGCCGTCCTGCTCAAGGGCGGCAGCGAAGCCGCCAACACCAACCGCATCCTCGCGGACCTCATCGCCCGGACGAGCGAAGCCGCCGGCATGCCCGCAGGTTGGCTTGGCCTCCTCGAAACCCGAGCCGACGTCGCACAGATGCTCGATCTCGATGAGTACATCGATCTAATCGTACCTCGCGGCAGTAATGAATTCGTCCGCCACATCATGGACAACACCAACATACCCGTACTCGGCCACGCCGACGGAATCTGCCACGTCTACATCGACGCCGAAGCCGACCTCGACATGGCCATAAACATCGCCGCCGATTCCAAGTGCCAGTACGTCGCGGTCTGCAACGCCGCCGAGACACTGCTCGTACACAAAGACATCGCCGACAAATTCCTGCCCGCCGCCAAAGAAGTATTCGACAAGAAAAACGTCCAACTCCGCGGCTGCCGGCGAACCACACGGATAATAGATGCAAAACCCGCCGACGAACAGGACTGGAGCGCCGAATACCTCGACCTGATCCTCGCAATCAAGGTGGTCGACGATGTAAATGAAGCCATCGAGCACATCAATCGCTACGGCTCCGCCCACACCGACGCCATAGTCACCGACAATCCGCAGACGGCTTCGCGGTTCATGGACCTGGTCGACTCGGCCGATGTCTTCCTCAACTGCAGCACCCGCTTCAGCGACGGCTTCCGCTACGGCCTCGGCGCCGAAGTCGGCATCAGCACCAACAAGATCCACGCCCGCGGCCCCGTCGGCCTCGAAGGCCTTCTCATCTACAAATGGCGACTCTTGGGCAAAGGCCACGTCGTCGCCGACTATTCCGGCGCCGACGCAAAAACCTTCACCCACAGGAAGCTCGACAAATCATACGGACTCTGATGCGCAACTTCACCAAAGCAAATCGAATTGTTGTCAAGATCGGAACCGCAACCCTCAGTAAAGACGGAGGCGTTGACACCGATTACGTCCGCGGAGTAGCCGCCCAGATCGCCGAACTCGTGCGAGCCGATCGACAACTCGTCATCATTACCAGCGGCGCAATCGGCATGGGTGCAGGCCTACTGAAGCTCAAAGGCCCCGTCGCCGACATGAAGATGAGACAGGCCTGTGCCGCCATCGGCCAGCCGCTCCTCATGCAGGAATACCGCAAAGCCTTCGCCGAATTCGGCATCCATGTAGCCCAGGTCCTCCTCACCGCCGAGGTGCTCAACCAGCGTAAGACCTATCTCAACCTCCGCAACTCGGTCGAAACCCTCCTGCGACTCGGCGTCATTCCCGTCCTGAACGAAAACGACAGCGTTTCCACCGCCGAGATCGGCACCGCCTTCGGTGACAACGACAAGCTAAGCGCACTCGTCGCAAGCAAGATCGACGCCGACCTGCTCATCATGCTCTCCGACGTCGACGCCCTCTACGACAAGGACCCCCGCAAGCACGCCGACGCAAAACCCATAGACGCCGTCTTCGAAATATCCGACAAGATCACAAGCGGCGCAGGCGCACGCGGCAGCACACACTCAACAGGCGGCATGAGAACAAAAATAGAAGCAGCAAAGATCGCCGCCCAGGCGGGCTGCCGCATCGTCCTCGCCCACGGCCGAGCCACAGACGTCATCACGCGCATCATGGCCGGCGAGCCCGTTGGAACCATCTTCATGCCCAAACGCCGCCTCGGCAACCGCGCACGATGGATCCTCAACAGCGCTCCGTCCGGCGTCATCAGAATCGACGACGGAGCAATGAATGCCCTGCGGAAGAACAAGAGCCTTTTGCCCAGCGGCGTCACCGACGTCGAAGGCCAGTTCAAAGCCGGTGACGTCGTCATGCTCAACGAATCCGCCAAGGCCGTAACCAGCCTGGGCGCAGCCGAACTCAAGACCCTCGCAGGCAAGCACAGCCGACAAATCCGCCAGATCCTCGGCCCCGCCAGAAAAGACGTAGTGGCCGCACCCGAAGATATCGTCTTCCTCGATTACTGAATCTCTTGAACCCGCACCAGCACTGTCCGACCGGTTATACGCTTCTACCCCCCTGCTTCTTAAGTATAGGCAGCAGCTTGCAGCCCCGCGAGAACTCCGGTTTGGCCCGAATCAGATTGAGCGTGTCCGCCTGCTCCCAGACCTGAGACGTCAAAGTAATGTTCTTGCCGCGAAGCCTGTTGAACACCGTCTGCACGAAAGTTTTTTCGTCCAGCGCCCGCAGGTCCGGATTGACCGCGATAACCAGCCGGGGCATGCCGATCTCGTTCTGCGTCTCCCAGAATTGGTAATCGTCAGGCCCGCCCCCCGCTTCCTGAACGACATCCGCCACCACCGAGTCGAGTTCCGACCCCAGAAGCGTCATCCCTTCACATGTCAGCTTGTCGTAACTGCGAACCTGCGCCACATGTACATTCATCCCCAATTGCCCGAACACGCAACTGCACGGTCGCACTTCCATCTGCCCGAAATCCCCTAACTCCGTATTGAACATCACTTTGCACGCGGTCCTCAGCATCGATGTCAGCAGATAACTGTCGACGGCATGATCGCCGATCGCGGTACGGTGCCGTCGCTGAATGATCGCATGCCGATCCAGATAAATGTGCATGTCGTCGCAATACGCGCCGTCTTTGCAGGACGCCCCTATCAGTCCCGTCTCGGTGGCAACGTATCGCGTGAAGCACTTAACCCCCGCCGACTGGATAAACGACGCGCGCTGAGCGGTCAGCGGCTCCCCCCCGGTAAACACCACATTCCCACTAACGTCTGCACCCCTCTCCATGGCCGTCCGAATGAGTCGAACCGCCGAACTTGCATAGGTTCGCACCATGCAGGGACCCTTGGCCTTGCTGGTCGCCTCCAGCCATTGCAGGACCTTTTCCGCCTCATCCACCCCCACGAACTCTGGACGAGGAACAGGATAACCCAGCATTCTGCAACACAACAGCAGATTGTCCAACGCCGCTCTGTCCCGCCGTGAAACATTCGCGTCACCCGCCTGAAGCTGCGAGAACCACTTGTCCGGTATCTTATGATACCTCAGGTTCATCAGCAGGTTGTGAATGCCGGACGTGCACGGCAGCGTCGGCAGCCAAAAAGCCAGAGGTACGTTCCGCAGACCCTGATCATCGTAAAACAGTAATTCGTTCGACGCCTCCTCCTCCAGAAAATCCCAGTTGTACGCCACATGAACGCCTTTGGAACGGCTGCCGCTCGTGCGCGCCTGAATACTGGTCTTCTGCCGCCGGGGATTGTCAAAATCGCTCTCGCACGCCTCCACCGTCAACTCGTTGCGGCAAATCGGAACCCTCGACTTGAACTCCTGCAGCGAAACGTAAACACCTGCCTCCTTGAGTCGGTCAAGCGTCTGCTCCAAGCCGTCGCGCCTGACGCTTGCCTCCAGGTCGGCATACTCGCATCCCGCCCACAACAAGAGCGCACGATAAGGACTCCGCGGATGCGCATACACAAGCTCTCTCGCCATTTGCAGGAAGTTCTGTTCCCGGTTTTCCATCCGCCGCCGCACGGCCTCGAAAGCCTCCTGCCGTGTTAAAGGCCGCTTGGCGTATCGACGCAAAGCAACGACGTTTTGCAGTATAAACTTGAGATCGCGCGGCCGCATCAATTGCCCCTTACTATCCCGTAAATCTTCGACTAAAAGCTAAGCTCCGCCGTAAACCGTCTGAATCTGCGTATAAAAAATAAGGTCCCCTTCGCCATGCTCGGGCGGACCGATCCCCGATTGCTTCCAGCCTCCGAAGGGAAGGGTCGAATCCACGCCGGCAGTCGACGAATTCAGCTTCAGCACTCCAGCCTGAGCCTCTTCAAGGAACCGCCGCCGCAGGCCCTCATTGTCGCTGAATAAGGAAGCCGCAAGGCCGTGGCGCACGTCGTTGCACAAATCCATCGCCTCATCGAAATCATCCGCTTGCTGCACCACCAGCAGCGGGCCCATTGTTTCTTCCTGAACCACCACGTGCCCAGGCTCCGCACAGCAGATAATAGCCGGCCGCACGTATGCCCCCTTCTTGAACCACGTCTGCTCGGCATTGGCCCCATGCGTACGGATCACACGATGCGCCTGATTGCCGGTGTGCATCGCCTCGACGATCTCCTCAATCTCAGCCCGCTTGGCTGCACTTATCACCGGACCTATGTCGGTGCCCCGATTGAGCGGATCGTTGCAGACAAGTTGATTAGCCGCAGTCTCCAACTCCCCCACAAACCTCTCCAACATTGAAGAATGAACAATCACACGCCGATTCGCCGTGCATCGCTGTCCGGCAAACGCCAATCCGCCCCACGCCGCTTCTGCGGCTGCATGCCTTATGTCTGCGTAATCCCAGACTATCGCCGCGTTGTTGCCGCTCAGTTCACCCTGCATCGGCAGCATCCGCCTGGAACAGATCTCCTGTATGGCGTACCCCGCTCTGATTGAACCCGTAACGGTCACCGCATCAATATTGGCGTCGTCCGCAAGTCTTCCCGCCGTCGTGTGGTCCCCCGTCACAATACGAACAACGTCCTCGGGTACGCCGCTGTCCCGCATCAGTTTGATCAGCGCCTCCGCAAGGCGAGTCGCCGCCGGAGCAGGTTTCCAGACCACCGTATTGCCGAATGCCAAAGCCGGCGCAATCTTGCCCAACGGAACAGCAACCGGATTGTTCCACGCACTGATGATTGCCACGACACCCACGGGACGATACCGAATCGAGCCCGCTTCGTGCCTTCTTTCTAACTCTGTCGTCCCCGCCCGCCGTACCACGTCCCCGATGTTGCATATCGCCCTGCTGATTTCTTCATGACAATGCGACAACGGCTTTCCGATATCCACCGCCATTTGCCAGGCCAGTTCGTCTCTCATCGCCTCCAGCCCGACCGAGACGGCCTCCAACGCCTGCTGCCGAACCCCACCCCCCGTCCCGGACCATCGCTTAAAGGCATCCCGGGCGATTCCCGCTTCCACCGCCACGTCTTCTGCGCCGCCTGTCGGCCGCTCGAAAAGAACTTCGTCGACACATCGCGGGCTGCGGTGAACAAATGACGACGACGCGCCTCGATCCGGAAGCGAAAGAATCGATTTCCAGGGCTTAATCGCTACGCATCGCTCACTGAGCCATCGATACGTCGACGCCGAATACGTCGGATCGTTGCTCGCCGCTGCGTCTTCGGCGATATAGACTTGATAGCCCCGCTCCAGGCACTCCACCGCAACTGTACGAACGCACGCGTGAAGATGCAGACCGGCAATGATCACCGTATCGCATTGCACCCGCTTCAGAGCCTTGTCAAGTTCGCCGTTTGCAAATGCGTTGAATCCCGTTTTCTCTACGACCGTCTCACCCTCGAGCGCCCGCAGTTCGCGCGGCGGCCTGTGCCCCTCCGTTCCCGCCACACAAACCCATCGATCCGATTCCCGCCAGTGCGGAAGGCGTTCGTCCTTGTCCCGCCTTATTGTCGTCCAGACGTGGATGACCGGAATGTGCCGCTTGCGACATTCCTCCAGCAGCGATAAGACTCTCCCTGCAAATACCTCCGCCGGCGGCTGGAGATCGGAGGCTGCAAGGTAGTCATTCTGAATGTCGATCAATATGAGTGACGCGCGCATGCCGCTTCTTCCGAATCCGCAATATTGAACACCTCCTGTGCGACCCGCTCCCCCATCTCCTGCATGCCTGCTATGCGGCACCCGGGCGCCGCCAAATCCAATGTTCGCCAGCCCTGACGCCATGCATTGCTCAAGGCCCCTTCAATCAGCGACGCGGCTTCGAACAGTCCGAAACTTTCACGCAGCAGCATCGCAAGAGACAGAATCTGCCCTGCGGGATTGGCGATGTCCTTGCCTGCCATATCGTGAGCGCTTCCGTGATTTGTCTGATAAACGGCCTTGCCGTCCACTCCGAAATTGCCTGAGAACGTTGCCCCTCTCGACCCCGTCAGCACCCCGCTGACGTCGACGAGAATATCCCCGAAAAGGTTCGGCGTTGCTATCACGTCGAACTGTGAAGGGTGCCCGACAATCTCGTAAGCCGCAAGGTCGACGTTCATCATCACCGCCTCCACCCCATACTTTTCGGCCGATTGCCGGCTTACTTCCTGCCACAATTCGCTGATCGCAGGCACGCCGTCCTGCTTGACGATCACGTGCATCCTGCCGCTGCGGCTTGCCGCCGCTCGGCAGGCGACTTCGGTAAGACGTCTCACCTGTAATTCACTATAGCTGAAAGAGTGTTCCGCAATCGTCCCTTCCTCCCCTGCGAATGTTTGCCACCGACCCTGGTAAACACCCCCCGTGTTGTCCCTCACAATAAGGATGTCCGCATCCATGTGCTGCTTAGAAAGAACCCCCGCATTGGCTAATTCAGGCCACGGCCGAACAGGCACGAATTTGCAGAAGAGGTCGAAAACTTTGCGCTGATCGTAAACGTACCGGCGCCCGCCCGGTCCGCTGAGGATAGCTCCGTTCTGAGCGAAGACGTCTTTGCAGAACGTCACTACCGAATCGGGAAGCGGACAACCACACAGAGCCTCCGCCTCTTCGCCGATAGGACCCCCGTGCCGAAGTTCGAATTTCGTACCAAGTACCTGTTCTACCGCCTTTAATACACCAAGGCTTGCCCTTATGATTTCAGGGCCGATCCCCGTGCCTTCGATGACGCCGATTACCGGTTGCGAATCCGGGCTTGCACTAAAACCGTCCGCACCGCTCCCGGTTGCAAAGGCTTTCAGACTCTTTGATTCCCATCGTCGTTGTTTCTTGCAGTCCATTGTTCACACTGATCAGGTTTCATTCCTTTGTTACACGCGCAGCCCGACCTCTCTGGCACAGACTTTTTGGAGATCGTCATAACTGCCCTGCTCCGTCTTCCATCACTGGCGGACAAGAACTCTTCCGCGAAACCGTCCCCCCTCCCTCGACGTCACAAACGCCAGCGACCGGATCGCAACACACCACTGTTCAAGCGCGTATTTTACGGCCGCACCCCTGGATGTGCAAACCTTTCCGCGCGACTAATTAAATGACTTCCGCAGAAAGTTTTCCCCAACTCGCCTTCTTTGACCCCCATTTTGCTATTGACAGCACACGACCTATCCGATATCGTAGCCGAACTAAGCCGGAGTGGCGGAATTGGCAGACGCGCGGGATTCAAAATCCCGTGGGGGATGACCTCGTGTGGGTTCGAGTCCCACCTCCGGCATTGCCTCCATCCTGCCTCCTCTCAGTGCTGACGCATTCTCCGCGGTTCAGCATCCCGAACCCACCCCACAGTGACCTTGGAGAGCAAAACCGTTTGGGCAGAGGCCGGAATTTGGAGCATCTTTTCGCCGGGGGGGAAGTTTTGGCCTCTGGTGGCCCCGAACGGCTTTGCTCGCCCATCCAATACTGCCTGTGCCGCAAGTGCCTTGGGAGAATGCGTTCACCCTGTGCCTGCTCCGCATCCGGTTGACACAGTCTCCTTTTTCGCTTACAATGCTCCGTGTCGTCATACAGTATCCGAAACTGCTGGTGGAGAAACGCCATGTCCAAAGAAAACGTCATCTACACAAAAACGTGGTTTCGCCAGGCGGTTGCGTCCTTCTCAAGAGACATGCTGCGGAGCATCGCATTCGGCCTGATCATGTTCCTGAGCTTCGTCTGCCTCATATTCCTGCCCCTCATGGTCGCCGAACATGAAACCATAACCGAAAACGGATCGCCCGAACTCGCCTTCCTGCTCTTTCTCCTGGGCTGTCCCGCCGCCGTCGTGTGCTGGTGGCTTGCACTCAAGGTCGCCGAAGACCCTTCGCCAAGCCTCCAACCTACGATCTGGGATGACCAGCCGGTGCGATGGCTCGAAAGCACCATTCGATTTGCACACTATCTCGAATCACAAGGAAAGCCGATCGACATGTCCATCGTCCTGTCCGATGACGCACGAGCCGCAGCCCACCGCCTCATCGACCAAACCGATGAGACTATGGTCCGCGCCTTCCTCGCGGCATGGCTAGCGGCGTCTTCCGATCGCCACTCCCGCCAGGAATGTCGCATCAGCAACTCACCCCCACTTTTGGATCAGTGATCCTACCGTCCCACGTCCTTAATATATCCCCTGTACAAAGCCCCTATCGCCGACGGAGATGTCTCCGCCGCAACGACCAGCCGCGCCTTTGCCTGCGCAGTCGTCCCCGCCGCAACGTCGGCGCCGAACAGCGACAAGTACAGCGAGTAATGCTCCTCCCCCGCATAAGGCGTGGCGACCGCAAAGCAATCCTCACGCGGCGCCATCACCACCACACCGGGACTCGCCTGCGCTCCCCGTCGAAAGGCCGCCGGCTGACCGAAACGCGGCCGAACCGACCAGTCCACAGGATGCGGCTCCTTGCCCCAACGCCCGTCCTTGATCATCCCGACAACATCCTCCCCCCGCGGATACATCTGCCAGTCGCCCCCTGACTGCCGTGCCTGCATATAACCCGACCCCACATTCACATACGGCAATTCGAAATACGCATCGCAGTACACCGACACAAACGCCTCAAAATCCTCCAGCGTCTCAACCGCCGTCACAAACGTCTCCACGTCCAAAGTCGTCTCGTCTCGCCATCGGTAAACCGCCGCCAGTTCGAACGGCCTGTCGTCCGCACGACCCCACGTCACCCGAACCGCCCCGTCGTCCTGTAACTCCGCCTCGCTCGGCCAGTCCCATGCCGCATCTCCATAACGCTTGTCCTTCGTAAACACGCGATAATGGCTCATCATCCCAAGGCTCCGGTCCAGCCGCTTGCCCGACGGCACATGCACCACGTCCGACAACCCGACCGACTTGCCGTCCTTTCGCAGCTTGCCGCGAAGCACCCCCGTATCGAAAACGTACCCCCCCTTGTCATCCGCAATAAACGCCGGCCCGCTGGCCTCCGCTTCAACAGAGCACGCCACCCGGAATCCGATGAAGTCCATGTTCGGCAGCCACCAAAGGCTCTTCGGAATCTGCGGATCGCCGCTGCGCCACCACTTCTCCTCGAATGCCCGCGCAGCACATCGCAGGTCCTCCTGCCCACTCTCAAAATCCCCGCCGCGCGCAACATGCACCGAGCCCGACTCAGGCCCACTCGGATTCGCCGTAGCTGCACCCGCGTAGCTGTCCGCATAAAAATCATGCACCCACTCGCGCACGTTGCCCATCATGTCGTACAAACCCCACGCATTGGGCTTCTTCTGAGCCACCGGATGCGTTTCGCCGTCGCTGTTGTCGTCATACCACGCGTACTCGCCGATCTCCGCCGGATCGATCCCGCCAAACGGCGCCTTGCTGCCCGCCCGAGCGGCATATTCCCACTCCGCCTCCGTCGGCAGACGATACTTCCTGCCCGTCTTTTTCGACAGCCACTCACAGAACGTCACCGCATTGTGCCACGTCCCGCCCATCGCCGGGTGCGTCGGCGGATACCCCATCGTTAACTCCCCGAAAACCGGAGTCGGCCCCGTAATCGCGTCAACGTCCTTGCCCTCGACCACCTCGACGTGCACCGCCCGGGCGCGGTTGGTCTCCTCATAATACGCCAAGAAAAACCTCAGCGTCGCCTCCGTTGTACACAGATAAAACGGCGATATCGTAACCTCCCGCTGAGGCCCTTCGTCTTCCTTGCGCCCTTCCTCGTCTTCCGGACTGCCCATCACGAACCGCCCCCCGGGTATGAGCACCATCTCGAAAGTCATCTCTTCCCCGAGACGGTCCTTGACCGTTTCGGTATACCGCTTCGGCAGCGCCCCCGACGCGAACCCGCACTGAATCAAAAACCCGCAAACAACCGCCGCCGCGACACAAACAACCAGACGTTTACTGCTCATACATACCCTCACAAATAATATCTCAGGCCGCGGCACAACCGCCGACAACCGACTCCAATGCTAAATCATCCTCGTTGCACCCGGCTTCGGCACCGGGTAACTCCCGTCGGCCCCCGGCAGAACCGGCGGCTCCATATCGTCCCGGCAATCCTCAGGCTTCGGTGGATAATAAAAGTCCGACCCCGCCGCCTGCTCCCACGTAATCTGCCGCCCCGTATAACACGAGATCTGACCCATGATCGTGATCAGCGTGCTCCGCGACATGTAATCGCCGTTGTTCACCGGCTCCCCCGACCGGATCGCCGCAAACAGCACGTCATGCTCCCGCTGGTATGGGTCGCATCGACCCGTCCACCGCCAGTTCGTCTCGCCCGTGATCCGGCAGCCCATGATATCCGCCCGTCCCTTGCTGCCGAATACCCTGCTCGAATACTCATCGTAGCAGCCCGTCGTCGTCCGGCAGAACGCATACACCGGAACGCCGTTGGCGAACTCGTATTTCACCGCGTGATGATCGAAAACGTCTCCATAGATCGGCTCGGTCATCGACGACCGTCCGCCCATCCCGTGGCACTTCACCGGAACCTCGTTGTGCATCACCCAGCTCGACCGGTCCAGGTTGTGCACCAGAGACTGAACCACGTCGTCACCCGACAGCCAGCGGAAGTGATACTGCGTGCTGCACTGCCACTGAAGCTCCGTCAGACCCGGCTTGCGCCCGATCACCACGTACGGCGCCCGAAGAAAATTCTCCTCTATCGAAACCACGTCCCCGATCGCACCGTCATGAATCCGCTTGATCGTCTCCTCATACCCCTCATGGTAACGGCTGTGCAGTCCGCTGACCAAACACAGTTTCTTTTCCTTCGCCAGCGCCGACGCCGCCTGCATCACCTTGATCCCCGCAGGATCGATCCCGTGCGGCTTCTCGACAAACACGTGCTTGCCCGCCCTGATCGCCGCAATCGAATGCAATGGATGAAACTTCGCGGCGTTCGCGATCACCACCACGTCTGAAGCCTCGATCACCGGCTTGTACCCGTCGAAGCCCGCAAAGCAGTGATCGTCGTCCACCGCCACCTGTCCGCCCCTCTGCTGTTTGAGCGTCGCCCGAACTCCCTTGACGCGGTCCATGAATATGTCGCACATCGCCGTCAGCCGCGCCCCCTTGTCCGCCGCCAGCGCCTGAGCCGCCGCCCCAGCGTTCCGCCCTCCGCATCCGATCATCCCCACCCGGATAATGTCGCTGCCCGCCGCAAATACGCCGGGCCCCATCTGCATAGCAGCATAAGCACCCGCCGACCCTGCCACCGAAGCCTTCAAAAACGCCCGCCGCGTCGTATCACCGCCACTGACCGAACCAATTGACCGCTCCATATTGCCTCCTTTTCTTCTCTGTACCCCCCGTTTTTGCGAGCACCCGTCCAAACCATCCATGCTAACCGATCGCAACCAAAAATTCAAGACCCCATTCCTTCATCTCCAGGCCGCTTTACACCTCGCAGGAAAGTATTCATACTGTGAACATGGAATATAAATTCACCGACTATGGCAATCTTGTAGGGATCGATATTGACAACGCCAGCCGTAAACTCGAACTGAAGGAACTCGTGCTCAGCAAGCTCCCAACGGACATCCAAACGCTGTCCGCGTGATGCCCCCAGGTTCAGCCCCCGAAGATCGGCCGAATATGCCGCTCCAGCAGATTCTTCGTAACGTGCGGCCCGATCTGACCCTCGTACCGTTCGACCGCCTCATAGAACCGCCCGCCCATCTCCGCGGCGACCTTGTAACTGACGTGCAGCATCTGTCGAAAGCTCGGATTGTACGCCTCACACGCCTGATCATGCCGCAGTGCCGCCGCAAACGCCTCCCCGTCCCAGCTCCCCACCCCATCCGCATCCGGCAACCGCCCCCGGTCGATATCAATCACCGTCGCGTAAGGCCCGCACAACTCGTCATACCGCCCTAAGGACTGCCGGTACACGTCTTTGGCAATCGCAAGCCCCTCATCCCCCGACAAAGCCAACCCGATCAACTCCTCTAACCATGTCGTCCCCGCCGTCTTCAAATGCACCCCCGCATCGAACTCCGCCAGCACCCTGCGAATCGGCCCATAGATGCTGAACTTGTCACTGCCCGAATGTACACTCAGCTTCAGGTCCTCCGGCAGCCCGAACTCACCCGCCGCAAAAGCAATCACCGCAACGTCCTCTCGAAACTCCCGCGCAAACTGCGCCGCATCCCCCACGTAATCCACACCCTTGTTAAACCGCCCCGTGAACTTCGGAGCAATCGTCTGCGCAGGTATCCCCTCCGCCGCAATCGCCGCCAGGATAAACAGCATCTCCACAGGCGTCTGCGGCGCATGCGCCTCATCCATCGACACCTCCGTAACAAAATTCCCCCGCCCCTTCACCTCCTCGATACGCCGATAGATCCTGCCCGCCTCCTTCACCGCCGCTAAGAACGTCCGCCCGATCCCCTCTATAGTCGCCTGCGTAATCTCCAGCGCCTCATCGATCCCGTCAATCGCCAGCCGCCCCGCATAATCCCCGTATGAATGCACAAACGCCTTGAGGTCCTCTTCCGCAGGCCCGCGCCCTATCGCCTCCGCAACGTCCAGCGTAAAAAAATCGCTCGCCGCAACAAACTCATCCACGTTGCCAAGATAGATATGATCCGCATCCACGTAGTACAGCCCCGCATACCCCCGCGCCGCCACCGCCGCATCCGCCTCCGCCCGCACGTCCCCCGGCCGCGTCCCGATAATCGTATGCTCCCGGTGCGACTTGTTCCAAACCGGCACAACCGCAATCCCCTCCGCCTGCGCCCGCATGATCGCCTCCAACTGCGCCCCCCCCTGCCGCCCAAACCGGTCCCCGATCCCTATCGAATACTTCTCAAGCATCATGAAAACTCCCCTGCCGAAAACCTGCATCAATCGTCCATAGCAACGGCCCTCGATCGCGCCAACTGATCCACCGACACCGCCACAATGATAATCGCACCGATCACGATCAACTGGATATTCGTCGAAATCCCCAACAGCGTGCACCCGTTCCGCAAAAAACTGATCAAGAGTATGCCGATCACCGTCCCCGTCAGCGTCCCCCGCCCGCCCGACAAACTCGCCCCGCCGATCACCACCGCCGCGATCACGTCCAACTCCAGCGCCAACCCCGCCGTCGGCTGCGCCGAAACCGTTCGGCTGTTCTGGATCATCGCCGCTATACCCGTAAACAACCCCGTCAGCGCATATATCGCCGTAAGGTTCAAATCAACATTGATCCCCGAATGAAACGCCGCCTGCTTGTTCGACCCGATCGCATACGTATACCGCCCTAAGCGAGTATACTTCAGCAAAAACCCGGCCGCCGCAATCAGACCCGCAAAGATCAGCACCGACACCGGAATCCCATGCGCAACCACCCGGCTCCGCTCCGCTAAACCCGACAAATCCACATCCTGCCACGGCCACAAAACCCGCTCCACCTCCAGCGCAAACTGCCCCTGCTTCGGCGCCTCCAACGTCTTCCAAAGCGTAATCACCCCCTCCCCAAGATACCGATACGTCGGCATATCGTATGGCTGCCCGTCATTCATAACATAACTGATCCCCCGAAACGCGCTCATCGTCCCCAATGTCACAATGAACGGCGGCAGCTTCAGCTTCGTGATCATCGTCCCGTTCATCAGCCCGCACACCGCACCCGTAATCATCGTCAATAGCGACGCCGCCACCGCCGCCGCCCAGAACGGCCACCCCCCAAGATTCGCCAACAGCAGCCCCCCGATCATCCCCGATATCGCCAACATCGACCCCACCGAAAGATCGATCCCCGCAG
>JAWLHD010000028.1:0-17695 GCA_041690555.1 Anaerohalosphaeraceae bacterium | reverse complement strand
GTACCCGGCAGCGACGGCGGCGAATCCTCCACCTCATCGTCCTGAACATCGAGCAGGAAAAGTATTTCCCCACCCTCCGAACGCCCCATAAGATAGATGTAACGGTACTTGTCGTTCGCCGCCCGTACATTGCCCAATTGACTCGCCAGGTACAGATAGTCGGGGCTCTCAAGGTCAGCTTCATCGCCCCTCAGGGCCCGAACACGCTCCACGTGAACGGCACGCGACACCAGTTCAGCTTGCCCGAGCAGTTCAACGCGCATCTGTCGATCGACCCACGCCACGGTCCAAACAGTAAACATAATGCCCGCAAGAATGGTTATTGCCGAGGCAATCAGCCACTTGTGTCTAAACACGATGATCTCGCCTGCTCTTCTTAATATGGTTACAGTCCATCACTTCACAACGTTTGTCGACTGTTTGGACTGCCGCGATAATGACAAATGACACCGAAAAACGCCCCTGACATCGCGTCATCCCCTCGGGACATACCGCAGGTGCGACAAATGAGTCCAGATCAAAAAGAGCAGACTCAAGTCAATACCATCAAAAATCCGCCATAAAACAGGGTTTTGAAATACTGCTATTTCAGCAGATCTCTGAGCAGCTTAAGCCCTTGTTCAACCGCCTGTTGCCGGACGAAGTCCTGTGCGTTTATCTCCGGCTTATTGACGGTGCCGGTAACCGGTATTCCAATTCGGTTGCCGGAGTACTCTCTTCCGGCACGCACTGTCCGACCGTCCGTTGTCCACGGAGTCACAACCGTAAAGTCTTTCATGTATCGATTGTTCTTGATGTCAATGCCGCCCCTGAAATCGAACGGATTATCGCCCACGTCGATTTGCATCTTGTCGGCATACCTCATGATACCATTTGAAACGGTAAACTCGGTCGGATGCACGGTAAGAAACGCCCCTCTCGATGCCCCACTGCTTAAAGAAAGCAGCTTGGACAGAAAACCTGCGCTGCGTATGTTAATGTCATCCATCGCGATGGTCCCGGCAAGCTCCAGTTGTTCCACGCCGGCCTTGGCCAGGGGAATCGACATCTTCCTGCAGTCGAAGCTTGCCGTGCCGCTGATCGCGGTAACATCGGCAAAAACAGGATTGACATACATGAGCAGCTTCTGAGTCGTCTCCGGATTAACCTGTACCCCCTTGACCACGCTCATTGGCTTGGGCAGTTCGAGCATTCGCGGCTCCTTCGACATGTCGATCATAGCGGCGAAGCCGGCCGTGCCGTTGTTCACGGTCGTCGAAAACGGCGCCAGCTTAAGCACGCCCTTCTCGACCTTAATGTCGGTGTCCACCTTGTCTATGTAAAGACCCATGTAGCTGGCCTTGTCGAACCCGAATTGTGCCTGAGCGTCCAGATTCGCCAGCATCTGCCCTTCCTGGTCCGGCTCGTATACACTGGCGAAATTGATCGCCGTAGTTCTTCGCCCCGCAAGTTCAAACCCCTCCGGCAAGAGCGGACGAACCAGCACTCCCGCGTCGGCCCACTCAAAGTCGGCAGTTGCATTTCCCTTCAGATCGGTCTTATTGTCCGCCGCGGCCTTCTTGGATAAAGAGGCCTCAACCTTCAGTTGATCGCTCTGCACGAGCAGGTTTTTCAGATTATAAGCGCCGAGCTTCGGATAAACCTCGCCATCCAGTACAACTGCAACCTCCGGTTGAATGAAAGGCTCTGTATCGGGCGAAGTCACCTTCAGATCGCGCACTACAGTGTCTGTTGTCTTGATGCTGTAGCCGTCCGTAATCGCCGCAACTGTAATCTCCGCCTGGGCGACGCCCGCCATAGCCCACCCTTCGGGCAGTTCGGCGAACTGAGCCACGAACGGCTGAACCTTGGCCAGATCGGCGCCGCGGGCCGCAACATGCACCGACATCGCGTCGGTTGTGTTCTCGCCGTAGGGAATTAGCGCCCCCTTCGTCTCGACGTTCACAAGCTCCGACTCGATCGTAAAATGGCCGATGTTGACGAGGCTCTTCTTGCGGTCCACGCTCGCATTTAATGCAACTATCACGTCCGAGTCGAACTTCACCGGATCAACACCCTCTTTGGCGCCGAACGCCAGGCCCTGCGCCGCCCATGCCCCAGCCTGATCGATTGTATCCTCGCTGATCGTGATTCGCCCCTTGCCCGCCAGACGCCCCCCGAGACTGTAAGACCCGAAGTCCACGAACTGACCCGCCTGGCTCTGAAGCTCGCGAAGATCCGCCTGAGCGTCATAGTTAATCTCCTCCAGGGTCCCGCTCGCCGCTACACTCGCAAATGAAGACGTCATTCGGATTTCATCCAACCTCGTCGTCTCCCCGCTCGATGCAATCTGCGCCTTAACGCTGATCGCTTCATCCAGCGACAGCTCCTTGTCGTCCAGCAAACCCGCCAGATCAGTCAAACCCGCCGTCGCCACAATCTTCCTTTCGCCACCCACAATTGTCGTCTCGATGTCGCCTGCCAGCTTGCCCGAACTGATCCTCATGCCTTCCTTGATGCTCAGCGTCTTCGGCAGTTGTGCCGTAACAGCCGCCACGTCGCAGTCGAAACTCCCCTTGATCGACATACCCGAATCGGCCCCCATGAAAGCATCCAGCGATTTCAGGTTCGTTGGAACCGATCCCGTCGCACTCGCGTTCACAAAGTCGCTGGCCAAGTCCAGCTTCTGAATACTCACCATGCCGTCTCTGGACGCAAGTTTGACATCCACGTCCAGCTTGTCCGTCCTGATCCGGTCGCCCTTAAGTTGCTCCGCGGCCACATCAAGCCCCTTGCCTTTGATATTGCCCGTAAGGTCTTCGACTTCGCCGTCCGTTATCTTCGATGACACCTGACCGCTCACCTGCCCCTTCGCGTCCACCTTGACGCCCGCCAGCGCCAGCAATGGCCCAAGCGACTCAAGTTTAAGATCCTTGACCTCAGCCGTCAGAGTCCCGTCCACGCCTGCCAAACAAAAACCCTTCTCCGCATCCGGCTCAACCGCGCCCTGCGCGGTCACGGTTGCCGGCTGTTCGCCATCCGGCACGGCCATCGCAAGCGCAAACCTCGTCTGTGCACCACCTGCCCGCAGATTCACCTCCGAATTAATAGCATCGATCTCCGTTGTCGCCGACTTACGATCGGTCACCTTGAAATTGCCGTCATTGACGACCAGGTCCAGGTTTGTAATGGGCAGAGCCCCGGACATCGGCGCTTTCCCCGACGGCCTTGCCTCAGTCCCCGCTCGCTCCAGCGGAAGCTTGCGAAGGTCTATCTGCACCCTCGGCCTGTCAACCACGGTCCTCCCTAACGATATCTTACCTCCAAGGAGCGAGGCATATTGCGGCCTCGTCGAGAACTCCGCAACATCCACCGCAATGCCTCCGGTCTTGTCGTTAAAACTGATCTCCGAGAGCCGTACACCCTTCATCCAGCCCATCTTGAGATCCGCAAAGTCCGCTGTGCCCTCGCCGCTACTGTTAATCCTGTTCAATATAAACCTGCGAACCGGCGACGACGATACAATCGCCGGAAGCAGAAAAACCGCCAACAGCACAATCAGCAAAACTAGGCCCGTAAGCCGAAGCAGAAAACGTCTGAATCGCGACTTCCGGGCTGGTTTCTCTTTTTGGTTCTTCATTGTCCTGTCCTTTCAAGAATAACGCCATGTATTTTGCGGTGAGCATGATTTTCAAGGGAGGGTAAAAAAAATGATCGGCACGAGCAATACAGTATCTTTGAATGCCAAAGAAAAGCATAGCTGGAGTTCGTGTGTTTCTCCAACGTTGGCAAAAAACCGCACCACCTGCCATTGACTGCTTTCAATGATACACAGCTTCTTATCAAAACTCAAGGATCCGAGAGTGCCGATAATTGAGCATGCGCCCGCCACACTTTGCGATTCACCCGCACAAGCAACCGCCTTGCAGGGCGATTGTGCCCCGTCCATTGACAGACGCTCTTCAGGACAGCTATAATCATAAGTAGAAAGACCGGCCCAAGGCGGCTCTGCGGTTCTCATATGTGTAGAAAGTCCGATGACAAAAAGTAGATGTTCATATTCCGAAAAACTGGCTCTGCGCGAGCGCGTAAAGGAGCTGACTTGCCTCTATAGCATTGCGCAGGTTTCAGGGTGTCCCGGCACGACCCTGGAGGTGGTTCTTCAACGTGTTGTGGAAATGCTGCCTTCCGCCTGGCAGTATCCCGAAGCGGCTTCGGCAAGAATCACGCTGGACGGCAATGTGTATCAGACCCCCCGATTCGAGGAGGCCGAGCAGAAGCAGGCCGCTGATATAGTAGTTGGCGGCCAGCCAAGAGGCGCCGTGGAGATTGCTTATTCACAAAAGAAGCCTGATATGTATGAGGGTCCCTTCCTCAAAGAGGAGCGGAATCTGATTGACGAGGTCTCACGGCAGATCGGGTTAATCATCGAGCGCCGCCAGGCGCAAGAGGACAGACTCAATCTGTGCGCACAGGTCCGACATGCCGATCGATTGGCCACCATCGGAATACTCGCCGCCGGCATAGCGCATGAACTCAACGAGCCGCTGGCCAACATTCTTGGCTTTGCGCAATTGACCAGGAAGTGCCCAGAAGTGCCGACGACTGTAATGAGAGATATTGCCCAGATAGAAGCAGCTTCTCTGCAAGCTCGGGAAATTATTCAAAAGCTCCTGGTCTTCGCCCGTCAAAGACCGCCGACAAAAGCCACGGTGAACCTCAATCAGGTTGTCCAGGACAGCCTCTACCTGCTCGAATCACGCTGTGCAAATGAAGACGTCAAACTGACCCGTGTCCTGTGTCCCGACCTTCCTGAGATCACGGCCGACGGAGCTCAATTGAGCCAGGTCGTGGTTAATCTGGTCGTCAACTCCTTGCAGTCGATGTGCGGAGCGGGGAGCATCACGGTGCGAACGCAATCATGTGACGACGCAGTGTGTCTCATTGTGGAGGATACCGGCGCAGGCATGGGCAAGGAGGTCATGGAGAAGATATTCCTTCCGTTCTTCACCACCAAGGATGTCGGACAGGGGACCGGACTCGGCCTCCCGGTAGTTCACGGCATAGTAATGGCACATGACGGTTCAATTGAAGTTGACAGCCAGCCCGGTTCGGGAAGTCGTTTTAAAATCCGGCTGCCGATCGGGCAGCAGCGAACTTGAGGAACACAAGCAACATGTCATCAGGTCCCGCCAAAGAACGCATTCTCATTGTGGACGATTCAACTACAACGCTGGAGGTTTTGCAGCGCAATTTGTCCGGCGCCGGTTACACGGTCTTCACGGCAATTGATGCAAGCCAGGCGATACGCATTCTCGAAGACACGGAGCTTGAGCTGGTTATCACCGATCTCAAGATGCCGAAGGTCAGCGGCATGGATCTGATCAGGCACATTCGCGAGAACTTCAAAGACACCGAAGTCATGATGATCACAGGTTATCCATCGATCGAAGGCGCGGTCAATGCTATCAAGACCGGCGCTGAAGAGTTCCTCGCAAAACCGTTCACGGATGAGGAACTGTTTGCGGCCGTCGAGCGGGCTCTCCAAAAACTCCGGCTTCGAAGGTCGGGGGATACGCGACTGGCACGCGAGGTCCCACTGCACAAAGGCTTCTTTGGCCAGTCGCAGGCCATGCGCGATGTGTCCGTGGCGATTAAGAAAGCGGCGTCCACTTCGGCTACCGTGTTGATCACCGGTGAAAGCGGCACGGGCAAGGAACTTGCCGCGCGAGCAATCCACTACGGCGGCAAGCGATCGTCTTCGCCTTTCGTGCCCGTCAACTGCGGCGGAATACCTGAAACTCTGCTCGAAAACGAATTATTCGGTCACGTAAAGGGGGCGTTCACTGGAGCTGATGAGGCCCGGGCCGGCTTTTTCCATGCCGCCGACGGCGGAACCATTTTTCTTGACGAGGTCAGCGACATGAGCCTTGCCATGCAAGTCAAGCTGCTCCGCGTACTGCAGGAGAAAGAAGTCTGCATGGTTGGTTCGAATCGATCGAGAAAAGTGGACGTAAGGATTCTGGCCGCAACCAACAGGGATCTTCACGGCCTGGTGACAAAGGGGCTTTTCCGCGAAGACCTTTTCTACCGCCTGAATGTCATCACAATATGCCTGCCTCCTCTCCGGGAAAGGGGCGACGACATACTGTTGCTGGCTGGGCACTTCCTCAAGAGGTTTGCGGCCGAATCGGACAAATCCCCGCCTCGCTTTTCCGATAAGGCTCTGCAAGTCTTGAGGAACTACAATTGGCCGGGCAACGTCAGAGAACTGGAGAATACTGTTCAGCGTCTGGTGGTAATGACTGAGGGGGACACCATCGAGGTGCCCGATCTGCCCGATCAAATGCGTTTTTCCGCGCTGCGGGAAAGCGGCCTGACGCGTCCTCTCGCCGAAGTGGAAGCCGAGTATATCGGTAACGTGCTGGCGAGTGTCGACGGCAACAAGACTCTGGCGGCACAGATTCTTGGCATAAACCGCAAGACGCTCAGAGATAAGCTCAGGAAGACAGATAAGCAGCCCTCCTGATCGACCCATAGCCGGCCGATTTCTACCCGGTGGTTCAAAATGCCCCGCTCAGCCTGACTCGAACCGTACATACGGCGGTGCCTCATGGTGCCTCAGCAAATAAACTCCTTTGCTTGAAAGCCCCATTTCCTTGCAATTAAGCGACATTTCCTGTTGATTTACCTCATGAAGATGCACGGCGTTTGTGCCCGGCAAGTCATTTGGCATGTGCTTTGCTTCTGCGGGGGGTGTAAAAGAACCAGGCTTTAAGGAGTAGGCCATGTCGGACAATAGTGCATATCCCCGCCTGTGCTCCACGTGCAAGCATACTGCCACCTGCAACTATGTAAAAGCCGCCAGGAGGCCGTCGTTTTACTGCGAGGAATTCGAAATCGAGATTGTCGATGTCGAAGCACCCGCCGGACGCCGCCCGATTGCACCGCTTGCGCATCCCGTTCTAACCAACCTGTCAAACGGCTTAATCGGGCTGTGCAGTGATTGCGAAAACCATGCCAAGTGTGTCTTTCCAAAACCGGAAGGGGGCGTCTGGCATTGCGAGGAGTACCGCTAATATGAAAAAGCAGGCCTCTGTTTCAAACGGTAAACCCGATGAAGCTTGCAATCATCAGAAGATGCCGGACATTTTGGAAATCATTGATAAGCACAACAAAGGCGGAGGCGGGCTCATCGCAATCCTCGAAGAGATTCAGACCGAATACGGTTATCTGCCTGAGAACGTCCTTAGAACTGTAAGCGAAAAGAGCGGGCGATCGCTCGTCGACATATATGGCGTCGCCACCTTCTACCGCTCTTTCAGCCTGAAACCCAGGGGCAGGCATCTTGTCTGTGCGTGCTTGGGGACTGCCTGCCACGTACGCGGCGCCCCCAGGATCGTTGAAGAGCTGGAACACCAGCTCGGCATAAAAGCCGGTGAAACGACAGCAGACAAAGAGTTCACGCTGGAGACGGTCAATTGCCTCGGCGCGTGCGCGCTGGGACCGGTAGTAGTCATAGACGGACACTACTTCTCGAAGGTCAGGCAATCCAGGGTGGGACAGTTGTTGGACGAGGCCCGCAAGGGATTTGACAACGGCGAAATAGGCAGCGACAAACGCATTTTTGCGCTCAGCGTGAGTTGTCCCCACTGCAACAATGACGTTATGGATGAAACTTTTGCCATAGACGGCTATCCGGCAATTAAACTGTGCTTTTCCCACGATCACCAGGAAGGTTGGGTGAGACTTTCCTGTCTGTATGGAAGTTACAGCGTTGCCGCGGAGTTCGCCGTTCCAGGCAATGCCGTGGTTCAATTTCTTTGTCCGCATTGCAGGCGCGAGTTGACGTCAACATCTGATTGTTCGATGTGCAGCGCCCCAATGGTGGATATGCTCGTGCACGGCGGCGGCACAGTGAGTGTCTGTTCGCGCCGCGGTTGTCGGAATCATTTTTTGGATGTGGTTTAGATCGCATAATAGGGCCAACTCCGCTTGTGAAATAGGGATTGCGAGGTGACGCCGTGTTGAAATTATCGTCTGTTGACGAACTGACAAAACTGCGCGATTCGCTTGTCGAGGCCCTCGACAAAAGCAAACCGTGTATCGTCATCCCCGCCGGAACGTGCGGCCAGGCCAGTGGAGCAGGGGATCTTGTGCGGATCGCCAAACGTGAAATCCTGAGTACAGGTCTGGCCGGAAAGGTCAGTCTGCGAGTGACGGGTTGTCACGGTTTCTGCCAGATGGAGCCGTCGGTGCTTGTAGAGCCCGGTCGTACCTTCTACCCCAGGGTTCGACTGGAGGACATGCAGCGGATTGTGCATGCCGCAGCAAATGGACAAGTGCTCAGCGACCTGTTATTTGTGAACGCCGAGACCGGTAAGCGGGTGGAAAAGCAGGACGACATACCGTTCTTCCGGAGGCAGGTGCGCAGGGTCCTTGCCTGGAACGAAAAGGTTGATCCAATCCGCATTCATGACTACATTCGCCAAGGCGGCTATTCGACACTGGTGGAGGTGTTGGCCGGCGCATGCGAACGAGTCATCGAGGAAGTGAAGCGATCCGGACTGCGAGGGCGCGGCGGTGCAGGGTTTCCCACGGCTGTGAAGTGGGAGGCACTGGCGGGACGTCCCGGCGACGGCAAGGTTCTCGTATGCAACGCCGACGAAGGTGACCCCGGCGCCTATATGGACCGCAGTGTACTCGAAGGCAATCCCCACAGTATCATCGAAGGGATGCTCATCGGGGCCTACGGCACGGGCGCGTCCAGAGGAGTTGCCTACATCCGCAATGAATATCCGATGGCCGTGAAACATTTCAACATCGCATTGGACCAGGCGCGTCGACTGGGGCTTCTCGGCGATCACATCCTCGGAACGCCTTTCTCGTTCGACATTAAGGTTGTCAAAGGGGCCGGGGCTTTTGTCTGCGGCGAAGAGACCGCTTTAATACGTTCCATAGAAGGGAAGATGGGCGAACCGAGGCAGCGCCCGCCTTTCCCTGTGCAGAAGGGCATAAACGGTAAACCAACGGCCATAAACAACGTGGAGACGTGGGCCAACGTTCCGCTGATCTTCAGGCTGGGCGCCGATGAATTCGCACGGGTCGGCACCAGAAACAACAGCGGTACCAAGATATTCAGCCTCGTCGGCAAGGCCAAGAACACCGGCTTGGTCGAGGTGCCGATGGGAATGAAGATTAAGGAAATCGTCCATGAAATCGGCGGCGGACCGGTGGGCAAAGCCCGGATCAAGGCCATCCAGACAGGCGGCCCGTCCGGCGGCTGTATTCCGGCCGACATGTTCGACCTGCCCGTGGATTATGATACGCTCGCCAGGGCCGGCTCAATCATGGGTTCCGGCGGCATGATCGTCATGGACGACAACACCTGCATGGTCGACGTTGCCAAATACTTCATGAACTTCCTGAAGGACGAGTCGTGCGGCAAATGCTTCACCTGCCGCAAAGGCACCCAGCGGATGCACGAGATTCTCACCGATATCTCCCAGGGCAAGGCAACGCTCGATGATCTCGATCTTCTGAAAGAATTGGCGGAGGCGGTCAAGGACACCACCATGTGCGGCCTTGGACAAACCGCAGCCAATCCCGTATTAAGTACGCTGCGCTATTTCCGGCACGAATATGAGCGGCACGTCGTTGACAGAAAATGCGACGCCTTCGTCTGCAAAGACCTGGTCGGAGCCCCGTGCCAGGCGGCTTGTCCGGTCGGCACCGAGGCTTGGCGCTATGTGGCCTTGATCGAAAAAGGCCGGTACGAAGAAGCCTACAAGGTCATCAGGAAGGCCAACCCTCTGCCGTCGGTATGCGCCCGTGTGTGCGATCGAAAGTGCGAAACCCGGTGCAGCCACGCCGCAAGCGGCGGTGAGGCAATCGCTGTCAGGTCGCTAAAACGATTCATCACGGATCGAGTCGATCCGCAGGTTTACCAGCCGCCGAGATTCAATATCGGCTCGTCCGGCGGCAATGTAGCCGTCGTCGGAGCCGGCCCGGCCGGGCTTGTCGCCGCGCATTGTCTTTCACTCTACGGCCACAAAGTGACCCTCATTGAGTCCGAAGACGAACCCGGCGGAATGCTTATGAGTTGCATTCCGTCTTATCGGCTGCCGCGCGAAGTCTTGCGCAAAGAGATGAAATCCCTGCTCGATGACAACATTACTGTCAGGTGCCAGACCACCTTCGGCCGTGACATCACCGTTGACGAGCTGTTCAAAGATGTCTTCAAGGCCGTATTCCTGGCTATTGGAGCGGACAAGAGCTGGCATCTGGACCTCGAAGGAGAAGACGTCACGGGTGTTTATCCGTCCATGCAGTTTCTCAAAGCCTTCAATCTGAGGGGCGAGGAACTTGCCATGGGACGAGTGGGAATAATCGGCGGCGGTAACTCCGCAGTCGACGCCGCCCGCGTGGCTATACGCCAGAAGGGCGTCGAGAGCGTAACACTGCTGTACCGGCGGACATCTCAGGAGATGCCTGCCTATGCCGAAGAAGTCGAAGCTGCGCTGGAGGAGGGCGTCGCCCTGGAAACACTGGTCTCGCCCGTAAAGATACGCTACATCGAGGCCGCCCGGTCCGAAGGCGTAAGGGTTGAGACCTTCGTCTCGCCCATAAAGATCGACGCCAGGCACGGTCATCTGGCCGACATCCGCTGCATCAGGAACACACTCGGAGAGATGGACGCCAGCGGACGGCGCAAGCCGGTTCCCATACCCGACAGTGAATTCACAATTCCGCTGGAGACCCTCATTGTAGCCATCGGCGAACGTCCGGACAGCGATTGCATCGCCCCCATGGGACTGGAATTGACCAGGAGCGGCACGGTTCGCGTCGACCCGGCCACCCTTGCTGCGAGTCGCCCCGGTGTCTTCGCCGGCGGCGATCTCGTCAGCGGGCCCAATACGGTGATCGATGCCATCGCAGCCGGAAAGAAAGCCGCATACTTCATTGACCGCCATATTAGAGGCAAGGAGCTCAAAGGCCTGCCCGAAATGAAACTTCCCGACTTCTTCATTGATCCGCCTGCAATGGGCGATGCCGATGAAGAGGAAGCAAGACGAATTGAACCGGCCACTCTGCCCGCAGAGGCCAGGCGCAAGAACACCGTCGAGGTTGAGATGGCGTTGTCCGCGGACGCCGCGATGCGAGAGGCCCGAAGGTGTTTGAGGTGCGATCTGGCATTCACCCGGCCTGAACAAAACGCAGAAGAAGCCTGCCCGGCCAAGGGGAGATGCAAATGATTACTTTGAGAATAAACGGGCTGGATGTCTCGGTCGAAAAAGGCACTACGGTCCTGGAAGCCGCTCGCTTCCTGGGTTTCCCGATCCCAACTCTATGTCACATGGAAGGGTTGTCGCCGTACGGCGCCTGCCGGCTGTGTGTAGTCGAAATTGGAGAAGAACCGAAAACGAAGCTGGTCTCCTCGTGCACTTATCCCGCCGAGCAGGGCCTCAAGGTTCGCACTGCTTCGAATAGAGTGCTCAAAGCGCGAAGGATGATCCTGGAGCTGTTGCTCGCATCGTGCCCGCAGTCGAAAGTCATTCAGGACCTCGCTTCCGCACACGGTATCCGTACCCAGCGATTCAAGCAGGAGCATGAGGACTGCATACTTTGCGGCCTGTGCGTCAGGATGTGCGAAGAGCAAATGATGGCCAAGGCCATCGGTTTCCGCAACCGCGGCGAAAAACGAAGCATCGGCACGCCGTTCGACGTCAAATCAGACGTCTGTCGGCAGTGCGGCGGCTGCATATACGTATGCCCGGCCTGTCAGCTGCGCTGCACCTACACCGAACCCGAAAAGGCGATCTGCGGCGGCTGTGCCAATCTGCAGCCCCCATGCCTTGAGAAGCAGCAGTTCGACGACATGATGTGCTACATGAACCCTTGTGTAGCCTGCGAGATTGACAAGAAACCAGCAACCGGTAGCAACACTTAAGGAGACAAATACAATGTCAGTGACCTTATCGAAGGTGAACGCCTCCGCGGCCACTCTTACAAAGAACCGTACAACCGATTCAGTGGTCCCGGCGTCGGGTATGTGCGTAACATGTGTCGACGGCTGCATCGGCATGTGCGAAATCGGCAAATCCGCTTATCGCGGCCACGAGGTGATTTACCCCCAGCCGTTCGGTATGGTGACGACCGCCGCGGAGAAAACTTACCCCGTCGACTACTCCCATTTCAATATCATGGGCACCGCAGTCGGCGCTTACGGCATTGACGCTGACAGCGACAAGGCCATCTTCCCCGCTGTCAATCTGGAAGTCGTCTTCGGACACGACAGCGGCATCAAATATCGCTGCCCCTGGTTCATCCCAGGCATCGGCTCCACAAACATCGCAAAGAATAACTGGGATGGGCTGGCAATCGGCTCGGCGCTGGCCGGAACCGGCCTCACTATCGGCGAGAACGTCGTCGGCATGGATCCACAGACCGTTATGAAGAACGGCAGAGTCGTCGATACCGTCGACCTGAAGCGACGCGTAACGCTCTATAAAAATCACCAGCGCGACGGCTACGGCGCAATCGTAGTCCAGGCCAACATCGAAGATACCCGCCTCGGCGCCCAGGAATATGCAATCGAAAAACTCGGCGTCGAATGCGTGGAGCTCAAGTGGGGACAAGGAGCCAAGGACATTGGTGGCGAAGTGAAAATCAGGGACCTCGGCAAGGCCCAGGCGCTCCACCAACTCGGGTACGTCGTTCTGCCCGATCCAACCGATCCGAACGTCATCAAGGCGTTTGAAAATGGTGCATTCAAGGAGTTTGAGCGGCACAGCCGAGTTGGAATGGTAACCGAGGAGTCATTCGCCGAAAGAGTTGAGCAATTACGCCAAGCTGGGGCAAAGTATGTGTTTCTCAAAACCGGCGCCTACCGACCCGCCGATCTGGCAAGAGCTGTTGTCTTCTCCTCACGGTACAAAATCGACCTGCTGACCGTCGACGGCGCCGGCGGCGGCACCGGAATGAGCCCGTGGCGAATGATGAACGAATGGGGAGTTCCTCCCGTGCATCTGCATTCGCTGCTCTATCAATATGCCAAACGTATTGCCGACAAGGGCCAATACCTGCCTGCGATCGCCGTCGCCGGCGGATTCTCATTCGAAGACCAGATATTCAAGGGTCTTGCGATGGGCGCGCCGTTTGTCAAATTGGTAGGCATGGCGCGCGCACCGATCGCCGCCGCTATGGTCGGCAAGACGTTAGGGCGGGCCCTGGATGAAAACCAGATCCCCGTTTATGTCGAACGCTTCGGCAACTCAAAGGACGAAATTTTCGTCACCGCCAGCCATTTGCGGCAGGAAATGGGTGACGAGGAATTCGAAAAAGTCCCCACCGGTGCACTGGGACTGTACACCTACTACGAACGTCTTGCACAAGGCCTGCGCCAGTTAATGGCCGGCAGCCGCAAGTTCGCTCTCGAATACATGTCACGCGACGACATAGCCGCATTGACTCATGAGGCGGCACAAGTCAGCGGAATTCAATACGTCATGGAACTCGATCAGGGCAAAGTCGATAGGATATTTGAAGAGTAGGGCCACAAACCACATATCTGCAACTGATAACGATTGGCGTTCACTCACGCAGTGGACAAGACCGCGGCAAAGTGATAGTCTGTTACTCGCAAAACTTATTCGCCGCCGATATGAAAGGTCCATGCCGTGAGAAAGACAGCAAAGAACCGGTCCAACTATGCTCGCGACCTCGCACTGAGCATCTGCGTTTCGTGCGGCACATTGCAGGGCCTCGCCGCAACAAATGTCAATCTTGTCCCGCCCGTCGATGAAACCACCATGCGGCGCGTCTACGAAGAAGTGAAGACGCCCTTCAAATACGGCATCGTGCTGCGCGAGGAAGGCAAAAAGGTGGATTGCCCGAGTATCTATCGCGCCGGCGGACGCTGGTACATGATGTACATCGTCTTCGACGGCGACGGCTACCAAACGTGGCTTGCAGAAAGCACCGACCTGCTGTCTTGGCGCAAACTCGGCAAGGTTCTTTCCTTCGGAGAGAATACGTGGGATGCCCGGCAAAAGGCCGGCTACGTTGCGCTTCAGGATACGACGTGGGGCGGAACTTACGAACTTGAGCGGCACGACGGCAAATACTGGCTGTCATACCTCGGCGGCGCGCTGACCGGCTACGAGACCGACCCATTGGCCATCGGACTTGCCTGGTCCGACGACTGCGCCAAAGCCGCCGAATGGAACCGGCTCGGCAAACCCGTCCTTGCGCCCGACGACGCCGACAGCCGTCACTGGGAAAAACTCACGCTCTACAAGAGCAACATACTGCACGACCGCAACCGTTCGCTCGGGCATCCGTTCGTAATGTTCTACAACGCCAAAAGCAAGTCCGGTTACGAACGGATCGGCATGGCGGTATCCGACGACATGCGGCAATGGAAGCGATTCGGCGTCGAGCCCGTGATCGACAACGGCGCCGGAATATCCGGTGATCCGCAGGTTGTGCGCATGGGCGACGTCTGGGTAATGTTCTACTTCGGCGCATTCTATCGCCCCGGCGCATTCGACACCTTCGCATGTTCGCGCGACCTGGTGAATTGGCGCAAATGGGACGGCCCCGACCTCGTCGCGCCCTCAGAACCCTGGGACAAAACCTACGCTCACAAACCCTGGGTCGTCAAGCATGACGGCGTGGTATACCACTTCTACTGTGCGGTAGGCGACCAGGGCCGAGTCATCGCGCTGGTGACCTCCAAACCAAAATAAAACCGCCGGCTTTCCGTTGCCCGATTTCTCTTAGACAGTCTCCGGCTCCGGATGTTTCCATGGCGCCCGATAAGGCCGCCGCATCAGCTTGTTGGCCTCTTCATCGCCCGCGACACAGCCCTTCTCGGCGTCCCACGTCAACGCACGCCCCAACTGCATCGACATATTCGCCAGGATACACGCTGCGCTGGAGATATGCCCTTGCTCGATGTCCGCGACGGGCTTGTCGCGCTTCTCGATCGCATCCAGAAAGTTCAGCCAGTGTGCCCGCATAGCCGACGCCACGTGCCTTTCGAGATCCTTTTCGGTCCTGTCCTCGGGGTACTTGTCGTACTCATAAGTCACGTCCCGCCGCACCTTCTCGCCCTGCCGCGGTATGAAGTCGTACCTCATCACACTCAGCTTAAGCGTACCGTTGTCGCCGTAAATCGTCGCGCCCCACGGGTAATCCGGATCCGGCGGATGCCCCCACGTACGATGCTGCCAGACGATTGACATATCGCCGTGGTCGAACGTCGCCGTCTGCGTATCGCTGATGTTGGCCTTGCTGTTCTTGTCGACGTAGATGCCTCCGGTGCTCGATACGCGCCTCGGCCAGCCGAGGTCCAGCATCCATCGAACCATGTCGTACATGTGAATGCACATGTCCCCGACGATGCCGTTGCCGTACTCCATGAACGCCCGCCATCCCCGCGGATGGTTGATCGAGCAGTAAGGACGCATCGGAGCAGGACCAGTCCACATCTCATAGTCAAGATGATCCGGCGGCGCCGTGTCCGGAGGATTGCCGCGAGCCCGCATGTGGTAATAACTGTAAACCTCCGCATGCGCAATCCTACCCAACTTGCCCTCGCGGATGAACCGGTCCCGCGCCTCTATCAGGTGCGGCGTGCTTCGCCTTTGTGTATGGACCTGCACCACCCGCTTGTACTTCCGGGCCGCCGCCAGCATCGCCTGGCTCTCGACAATATCAACGCTTGTCGGCTTCTCAACGCGAACGTCCGCCCCCGCCTTGATCGCCGCAATCGTCGGCAGTGCATGCCAGTGGTCCGGCGTCGAAACCTGCACGATATCAACTTTCTCCTTGGCAAGGAGTTCACGATAGTCGCCGTAAGTTCGCGGAGTCTTCTTGGACGCCTGCCGCTCGGCGATCATTCGCGCAGCCTCCGCCAACATGTTCCTGTCAACGTCGCAAAGTGCCACCACCTCCACCGGCGCAACCTGCAAGAGGCGAAACAGTGCGCTCTTGCCGTACCACCCGCACCCGATCAGCGCAACCCGCTTGCTCGACGCCCCGGCGAACACCGCGGGATAATTGCCCAACGCCGAAACGGCCGCGCCCGCCGCTGCGGCCTTAAGAAAACAACGACGATCCATGATCTGCCTCCTGGAAACAATATTTACTGAAAACAGATTAACACCCACGACATTATACCCCATCGCCCGACAAAGAACAAGCCGTCGCCCAACAAGGAACATCCTCGCGGCGACACAAGGTCAGTCGGCAGGCAGGCTTCTGTACCAGGTGAAGTACATCACGACCACCGCGACCGCCGCGGCGCCGAAACAAAACCCCGCTTGCAAGTACCACCGCCCGACAAGGTACATCGGGCCTATATAGACACATGAAATCGCGATCATCCCCAAAATCACATTGATCACCGCCAGGCCCGCCCCCTCCCTTCTGTCGTCAATCTGCCCCGCCTGGCAAGCCTCGTCTCGCACTGGTTTCCAAAAACCAAAAGGCCTGACGGATCGATAAAATCTCACAAGCACGTTCTGGTCGACCGGCGAGGTAACCAGCGAACCGGCAATACAGACCGCCAAAGAAGTCGCACATATCAGACTGAAGCTGTACCACGTAGGAATATCCGGGCAGAACAGCACGACAAGGGAAAACAACATACCTGTCAACGTCCCCGCCGAGTACCCCCACCCGTTCATCCGCCACCAGTACCACCGCAGAACGTTGGGCACAATCACCGCCGCCCCAAGAGCCATCATCATCCAGCTCCAGATCCGCGCGATTGAGTCCGCCTGAAAACCGATCACAAGCCCGAACAGGACCACAAAAACCGTCGCGAAGTAGCTGAACTTAACCGCCTGCCGATCGTCCGGCCTGTGCCGCTCCAACGGCTGCCAGATGTCGCGAACTATAAACGATGCGCCGCTGTTCACCGTCGATGAAAACGTCGACATAAACGCCGCCAGAAGCCCCGCCAAAACCAGCCCGCGTAAGCCCGCTGGCAGATAGTCCCGCAGCACAAGCGGCATCACCTTCTCCGTATCGCTCACGCCGGCGACGTTGCTCAGCGCCAAAAGCGCAATCCCCACGGCCATTGCCCACCGCACAACAAGGAACAGGCTCCACGCGGCGCCCACCTTCGCCGCATCGCGCGCGCTCCGCGCAGCCAAAAACCGCTGAAAGTCATACATCTGCGCGGGTCCGCCCGCGTTCAGCAGCAGACCCTTGAGAACCCATACGATCACCATCGCCCCGAAGAACTCAAATGCTGCGTTGTCGGTCCCCGCGAATTCCGGTATGCGCCACGGAACAGCCAATGAAGTCCACCCCGATGGCAAGGCCGCAACCGCTTCCGGCGTCATCCTGGCCCATGCAATGTATGCAATCACAATGCTCCCTGCCGTCAGAATCAGCGTCTGCACGACGTCCGTGATGACCACACTGTACAGACCACCGACAAGAACGTACAGCGTGGTTGCCGCCATGATCACCACAGCCAAAACGTGCGGCTCGTATTGCGTGCACACAGTTTGCAGCCACACTATATTTGTGCAGTCCGCCAATCGCTCAAGCGGAATGTAAACCGATGCGAACTTGCCTATGCCCTGAAACGCGTACCCGACAAAGCTCGTCAGCGTGATCACCGCCATTAGAGCATACGTCGTGCGCGCAAAGATACCGCCCGGCCCTGTGCCGAACCGCGTCAGCATCCATTCCGCCG
>JAWLHD010000027.1:0-18213 GCA_041690555.1 Anaerohalosphaeraceae bacterium | reverse complement strand
CGGTGAAATCCGCAATGTCCTGCACTTCGCCGATCTGGTAGTTATGGGCAAGTATGACGGCTCGCCGCTGCCGCTTCAGTTGCTCAATCTTTTCTATGATATCGTCCGTCACATGTGCTCCCGCTTCTCGGACCTTTGTTCTCATTCATGCTTCTGGTGATGCTTGTCTCTGTGTCGCCGCACGAGGACTTCGGGAATCGCCATCGTAACCGTTACCCCGGGAGGAACGTCCTGACGCACCCACGCATTTGCGCCGATGACGGCGCCCTTGCCGACGGTAACATTGCCAAGGATCGTCGCCTCGGCGTAGATCGTTACGTCGTCTTCGATCGTCGGATGTCGCTTGACCCCGCTGATCCGCTGGGCGTCCTTCGGAATGCTGATGGCTACCAGCGACACGCCCTGGTAGAACTTCACATTGTCTCCTATCTCGGCGGTCTCGCCCACAACGACGCCGGTCGCGTGATCGATGAAGAATCTCCTGCCGATCCTGGCGCCGGGATGGATATCGATACCGCTTTTGGCATGGGCACTTTCGCTCATTATCCTTGGTATGAGCGGCACCTCCATCAGGTACAGCTCGTGGGCGATCCTGTGTATGGCAATGGCGGTAATATACGGATAGCTTATTACTATCTCTTCCAGCGATTTGGCCGCGGGGTCGCCGTCGTAGGCCGCCTGAACGTCGCTCTTGAGCAGTTCTCTTATATGCGGAAGGCGGGCAATCAGCTTCTCAGTGACTGCCGCAGCCATTTTGGCACAGTCGCACGTGGTACAGTTCTTGAGGCGGCATTCGTGTCGCAGCGCCAGGCATACCTGTTCCGCGAAATCCGACCGAAGCCTGCACAAGATATCGCCCACAATGTAGCGAATATTCTCCTGGGTGACTACCCGCTTGCCCGTATAACCTGGAAACAACAGTTCAAGCAGGTCTTGCAGTATAGCCATGATCTTCTCGCGAACGGGAAGATTGGCCACGTCAATGAAGTTCGTGCCCGAGTCGCCGTCGTATGTCTTGACGATCGCCTCGATAACGTCCTCGATCTTGTCTGTTTTGTTTGGCTGATCCATACGCCGCTCCGGTCACGCAAACAATTCCGTCGACAGGTAACGTTCGCCCGTGTCCGGGAGAATGACAACGATAATCTTGCCCTTGTTTTCGGGTCGGGCGGACACCTCCATTGCCCCATACATGGCAGCTCCGGAACTGATGCCGGCAAGGATACCCTCTTCGGACGACAACAGCCTGGCGGTGTCCATAGCCTGTTCGTTGGTCACCTGGAGGACCTCGTCAATAACGGCACGATTGAGTACGTCGGGTATAAAGCCGGCGCCGATTCCCTGTATCTTGTGGGGTCCTGGACGACAGCCAGAGAGAACCGCGGAGTCGGCAGGTTCTATGGCTACGGCTTGAATATGGGACTTGCGGGACTTGAAGACCTCGCTGCAACCGGTGATCGTACCGCCCGTACCGACACCCGCCACGAATATATCAAAGTTGCCATCGCTATCATCCCATATCTCCTCTGCGGTCGTTCGCCGGTGAACATCGGGATTGGCCTGATTGGTGAACTGCTGGGGTACGAAGACATCGGCATTTTGCGATTTGATTTGCTCGGCCTCTTCGACGGCGCCCTTCATGCCCAACTCTGCTGGAGTGAGTACAATATCGGCGCCCAGCATGCGCAGGAGCTTTCGCCGTTCCAGGCTCATCGATTCGGGCATAGTCAGTTTGAGTCTGTAGCCTTTTGCTGCGCAGACCAATGCCAGGCCGATTCCAGTGTTGCCGCTGGTGGGTTCGACGATCAGCGTATCTGGCTTGATGAGGCCTTTTTGTTCAGCCTCTTCGATCATTGCAAGTGCGATTCGGTCTTTCACACTGCCGCAGGGGTTAAACGATTCAAGCTTGGCAAGAATGGTCGAATCCCGGCTGCCCAGCTTGTTGATTTTCACTAAAGGTGTCGCACCGATGGTTGCCGTAATATCTTCGTAAATCCTACCCATTATAACGACCTTCCCATCAAATCTGGTAATGATCCGCTGAATCAGCCTGTCTGGCCTTATCCACGAGGTCCTGAAGCGTCATGGATTCCAGGACACCCATCATGGCGGATTGCATCCTCATCCACACCTGACGCGTCACACAATCCATGCACCTTGCGCAATGCTGGGGGTGTTCCAGGCATTCCACACCCACGGGCGGACCTTCAAGCGTCATGAAAACCTCGTCAAGCCTGACATCTGCCGGCGGGCGGGTCAGTTCGTACCCTCCCCGCGGACCGCGAACGCTGCGCACAAGGCCTGAAGACTTCAAAAGTGAAATCAACTGCTCAAGGTACTTGTTTGAAATGTCCTCGCGCTCAGCGATTGTTCGGATCTGAAGGGGACCGTTGCCGTATTCAGCGGCCAACTCCAGAATTGCGCGAAAACCATATCGGCTTCTGGACGATAATTTCATAATCTACTCCTATTTTCCTACGGAATTGGTAGCTTACACTGTTATACAGAATACGTCAATCAAAAGTGCCGAAAAAACACAGCATATTCAGACATACACAATTTGGTGGACTGATAAAGGGGGTAAAATAACATTGCTAATCTTTAATATTTATATTATTAGGCTTGACAGAGGTCGCCTGTACCTATATGATCAATGGGTGAAACGTCCGAATCCCTTTCTGCGGCATGGAGGCATATGATGGCCAGAGCGCAGGCCCGGAAAATAGCTTTTGTTAGTTCCTATCCGCCCAGACAGTGCGGCATCGCAACGTTCACGGGCCATTTAATCAAATTTGTCCGCAAGGCCGCCGGTCGTGCATTTGAACCGCTGGTAGTAGCGATGCAGTCGGATGGCAACTATCAATACAGCGACCCGGTCAAGTTTGAAATCCGAAGCAACGTCAAGAACGACTACATAAGCGCGGCAGACTACATAAACTTCAGCCATGTCGACGTGGTCTCAGTGCAGCACGAGTTCGGACTTTATGGCGGCAGCGCGGGGTCTCATCTGAATCTGCTCTTGCGGCGGCTAAGCGCGCCTGTGGTAACGACCATGCACACAGTTCTGGAGGAGCCGAGCCGCGATTATTACAGTGCGACAACGGCTTTGTGCGAGTTGTCCCACAAAGTTATAGTCATGAACCGGCGCGGCATCACAATGTTGCGCGATGTTTACGGGGTGCCCACGCACAAGATTCAGCTTATACCGCACGGCATACCGGACCTGCCCTTCGTCGACAGCAGTTATTATAAACACAAATTTGGGATGGAAGGCCGCAGAACGATACTCACTTTCGGACTGCTCAGCAAAGGCAAAGGCATAGACACCATGCTCAGGGCTATGCCGGCAATTGTGGCCGCCGATCCTTCGGTGCTGTACATCATATTGGGCGCCACGCACCCCAACGTTATCCGTTTGGAGGGTGAACAGTATCGTTTCGGCCTTAAGCACACGATCAAGGAACTCGGTATTCAGGACAACGTCATTTTCCATAATCGCTTCGTGAACGATGAGGAACTGCACAATTTTCTTTGCGCGGCGGACATCTACGTCACACCTTATCAGCATCGTGAGCAACTGACCAGCGGTACGCTCGCCTATGCGGTCGGAACGGGCAAAGCTGTGGTGTCCACGCCTTACTGGGCGGCGGAAGAACTGCTGTCGGATGGACGCGGCAAACTTGTGGGCTTCAACGATCCGCAGAGCCTCAGTGAGGCAATAATCGAACTGCTCAGAGATGATGCGCTTTTCAACGCCCATCGCCGAATGGCTTACGATTATGGTCGTAATATGACTTGGCCGGTGGTGGGCAAACGTTACTGGAAGACCTTTAACGCCAGGAAACTGCCCATTCATATTCCGGGACGCACTGTCAGCAGCACACAGGAGACCGTATCGATACTGGAAGTGCCTGACCCGCCGCTGGACCATCTGCGAAGAATGACCGATGATACAGGCCTGATTCAGCACGCAAAGTTTACGATCCCCGACCGCAACCACGGCTACTGCACCGATGACAACGCTCGCGGTGTAGTCGCCATGACCAAGTACTTCGCTCAATATGCCGAACCTCAGGCGCTTCGGCTTTTTGAGGTCTACCTGTCTTTTATTCACCATGCACAGCAACCCGATGGAAACGTGTACAACTTCATGAATTACGACCGCCAGTGGGCGGTCAACGAGCCCGAGCACGACGCGCTGGGACGGACTCTCTGGGCCTTTGGCGCAGTCATAGCGCGGCCGCCGCTGCCGCGCTATGTACCGATCATCAAGGATTGTTTCGATCGTGCGGTTCGCCACATTCCATTACTGTCGATTCGCGGCAAGGCGTACTCCATTCTTGGCATGGCCGACTACCTCAGCCAGTTTCCCGGCGCAAGCGACATCAAACGTTCTCTGGCTAACGCCGCCGATGACCTTGTTAATCACTTCAACAGCGCCAGCAGCCACGACTGGCACTGGTTCGAGGACACTCTGGCATACGATAATGCGGTGCTTCCTCAGGCACTCTATACGGCGGGCATGGCGCTTTCCGAAGACAAATACATCGACGTCGCCAACGCAGCCACGGCATTCCTCATCGAAAACACTTATGACGGATCTCATTTCAGCTTCATCGGCTGCAAAGGATGGTTTCGACGCGGCCAGAAGAGAGCTCGATTCGACCAGCAGCCTATCGAAGTAGCGCCGACCGTCATGATGCTGCGGGCGGCCTGGGATGCAACCGGTGAAAGAGATTTCATCCGATTACAGAAGAAGGCGTTTGACTGGTTTCTCGGCGAAAACGATCTTGGCACGCCGGTCTACGACTTCAAGACCAAGGGCTGCTCCGACGGTCTTATGCAGAACGGACTCAATCTGAACCAGGGAGCCGAGAGCACATTGTGCTTCCTGCTGAGTCTGCTTTGTGTTTTGGAAAGCTACGCCGCAGGCGCTGGCGACGGAGAAGCTGTCAAGACAGCCGATGAAAGCTCTATACTCAACATGGCCGTGGCCGCGATCAAGGACGTGGGCGCCAGAAGCGCTGCCGCCGGCATCGTTCCCTCCGAAACCTCACTCGACTGAGCCAGCCATCCGCGAGACATGCGTCACCAGGCAAGGTTTATGGAGAGATGTGTGCACTCGCCTGTTTTCTGGCAACAGGTAACTTCTGCTCCAGCGTCAACACCTTCGCAAAGGCGTCCCCCTGCTGCTCTACTTGCTCCAGTGCAAGACCGGGACCGAAGAAAAGCTCACTTGCATCCTTCTTCCTGACAGCGGTTTCGACCTGTCGCCACGTCACCGGCATGGAGACTGCAGGAGACTGCCGGGCCCTTAGCGAATATACGCTTACAGTGGTCTTGTGCCTGGAATTCTGTGACCAGTCGATGAAGACCTTGCCGGTGCGCAGATGTCTGGCCATTTTGCCGGTCACGCGGTCAGGATAGTGTTTCTCCATGACGCGTGCGATGGTCCTTGCAAAATGCCTTGTCTGTTCATAAGTTGCCTCAGTGTTGAGCGGCAGATAGAAGTGCAGCCCTTTGCCTCCGGAGGTCTTGGGGAAGCAGGTCACTCCCGCATGCGCCAGCATATCGCGCATTATCAGGGCTACCTCCAGGCAATCAAGCAAGGCGGCCGGCGCTCCCGGATCGAGATCAAACACCACCGCCGCGGGTCTGTCGAGATGATCGGCTGTATGCAGAGATGCGTGTATTTCGATCGAAGCAAGATTGGCAACCCATATCAGAGACGGCAGATCGTTCAGCATGCAGTAATGCTTCTGCGTCTTGCCTTGTGATACAGTTTTCAGCCAATCGGGCCTGTACGAGGGGCAGCGCTTCTCATAAAAAGATTGGCCGTCTACTCCATCAGGAAACCTCTTGAGTGTTACGGGTCGATTCTTCAGGTGCGGCAGAATGTAATCCGCCATATTACGGTAATACTCTATAACCTGCCCCTTGGTGAAACCGGAGTGCGGGTATAGCGGCTTATCGAGGTTTGTCAATTTGATTCTCTTGCCTTCAAGGCTGACAATGGGCGCCATTGTTATTTCGATTTCACTTTGGAAAGGGATTCTTCAAGGACCGAAACCAGATCCTCCTGTTCCTGCAGCTCGGCTTCACCGGCCTCCTCGTCGGCATGCTCGACAGTCACAGTCTGTCCCCGCCTTGCTTTCTCTTCGAGAAACTCAAGTATTCTCCTTCGGCACTCATCGACATATCGCTGCGGCTCATAACTTCCGGCCATGCTGCGGATTTCGGCCTTCATGGCTTCGACGGCGGCCTGCCGGGGTTTTGGCAGGTCAGGCAGAATATGCCTTGTGTCGCGCACCTGGTCGTAAAAATGCAGTGTGATCAACTCCAGCAGACGATCACCGGCTTTTACCGCCACCAGATGCTCGCGCGTATGCAGAACAAGCCTTGCTATACCCACCTTACCGGTCTTGTGCATGACTTGTCCAAGCATCTGATATGATTTCAAGCCGCCCTTGCGCGGCATGATGTAATACGGCCTGTCGAAGTATATGGGATCGATGTCCCGGTAATCGGCAAATGAGCTGATTTCTATGGATTGACTGCGCTTGGGTTCGATCGCCTTGTATTCTTCCTGCCTGATGATGACATATTTATCATGATCCGTCTCGTAGCCATTGACGATATGCTCGCCCGGCACAAAGGTATTATCCTTCGGGCAGAACATACGTCTTTGCAGGAACGAGTTGTCCTTACGGTGCATCATGTGAAAAGATGTTCGGTCGCGTCGCAGCGCCGAGACCATCTCCACCGGTATCGAGACAAGCACGAAACTCAAAGTCCCGGTCCAAATCTTCGATGCGGGCACGTCAGTTTCCCTCCAGCTTTATATCATGCGGCGATTTGTCGCTCCTGAGGCCTTTGAAGGCGGCCTGCTGGAGCAGCCCGTTTTTCGGCCAGCGCCGGTATTCCACCTGCGCAACGTAAAAAGGCTTTGTAAATCTCACCTCCTTGTCGACTTTGGTCTGGAACGGTGACTCGGGGACAATGATGGGCTCCAGAAAGGCCAAAAGCCGCTCGTGGTCCTCCCGGGAGAACCCGGTTCCGACCGATCCCACGAATGTCATCTTCATATCCCTGTCATATGCGCCCAACTGCAAAGAGCCTATCCTTCTGCCCGGATGATCGGCGTATTTGAACCCGCAGATGATGAACTCATCGGATTTGACAATCTTGACTTTAATCCACTCAGGGCTGCGTCGACCCGGCTGGTATGTGCTGCCGAGGCGCTTGCATATAACACCTTCAAGCTGATGATCGCGCGCCACGGCCAGAATCTTGCTGCCTGCGCCCCGAAAACTCGGCGGCACGCGGCATGCTTCATGTGCAATCGCCTGATCTTCAAGCGTGCCGCGTCTTTCATCGTACCGCTGATCCATGATGTTGCGGCCATTGGTGAAGAGCAGGTCGAATATGTAATAGAAAATGCGCATCCGCGGCATCGCACGTCGGGCGGTGGACAGACTTATGTGCATTCGCCTCTGGAGCATCGCAAAGCTGGGACGATTGCTGTCGTCGAGGGCGATTATCTCACCGTCTACAACTGCACTGTCGCCCAGCGACATGCCCAGATCGGCCAGCTCGGGATACCTGAAAGTGATGTCAAGAAGATTTCGGCTTTCGATTCTTATATGCTGCCCATTCCAGTAAGTGATGGCGCGTATTCCATCCCATTTGAATTCGTAGGCCCATTCACCAGTCCGCGGCAGTCCGCCGACGGATGCGAGCATCGGCTCCACGTGGGCGGGCATCGGCTCAACAGCCGCAGCGTGTTTTGTAGTGCCGGCGGGCATTTAGCTGCGCACCTTAAGAGATTCGAGGCTCTTTTCAAGCGCAATCAGCAGTTGATCGTCCTCGGTCGCCTCCACCGCCTCCAAAGCCGGCAGTTCGGGCTTGTGTCCCTGGGCCTTCTCTTCTATAAGTTTCTGCAGCTTTATCTGGTATTCGTCTTTGTACCGCGCCGGCTCGAAGGGTTCCTCCAACTCGGCGATCAATCTTTCGGCGATATCCATTTCCCTTTCGGATATATCCGCCTGCTCCAGCTCAAAAGAATCCTCGGGGACAATTTCACCGGCATACCTGTGGGTAGTCAGCGTAAGTATATCGGCCGCAGACCTGAGTACCCCAACGTAAGACTTCTTTCGCATGACCCAGCGGCACATGCCGGCTCCTGCGGTCTCGCGGAGACTCTGCATCAAGTCTCCATAGGCCTGTTCGTCGCCGTCCGGTCCTAGATAATAGGTTCGATCAAGGCATCGATCATCGATCCGGCCGACCTCCACGAATTCCATAACTTTGATTTGCCGGGAGGGTTCCGGCTCGGCGAATTCGAGCTCACCTGGTTCGATCAGCACGTACTCTCCAGTGCCGACCTCATAGCCCTTGACGGTTTGATCGGGTCCCACGACCTCGTTATCCGCGGGACAAACCATTTTCTGCTGAAGCCGAGTGTTATCCTGATCATGGAGGAGGTGAGAATGCACGGCGATATCCCCCACCGCCGAGTACAGCTTGACCGGAACATCAACCGGCCCAAATTGAATTCTCCCTTTCCAGATCGCGCGCGGCATGTCAATTCACCGCTCCTGTTCAACGACAAGCGGGTTACCGACTGCTTCGTCTCCAACGGTTACAATCGCCGCGCGGCGGCCTCCAGCGCGGCCTGAACCTTCTGTTCCGGTCCCTGGTCGGCACTGATTGCATCGAAATCGCCGCGCAGGGCCTTGAGGGCATATCGCTCCTTGTTAATCTCCATAGTTGTGCGTACGCCGAGTTTGCGGAAGAGCGGCACCGGCGGGCACCACCCCTGTAATGCATGCTGCATCAAGAAGCCTGCAACCGCAAACGGCAAGATAAGCCATTTGCGGTCGCGGGTTGCCATCAGTATGCCGAACAAGCTGAGCCCGGCCGCGTTTGCTTCGAGAACGCGTTCGATATCCCATTCGACGTCCAGCTCTTCAAGCCTGTCGTTTATGAGGTCCGGGTTCTTTGAAAAATAGAGCACCCGGGCCTCAAGCTCGCGCTGCAGGCACCGATTGATGTCCTCGCTGGTGTTGTCGATTACGCGCGTTTCGGTGTTTGGCAGTGCCATGTTCGAAATCTCCTTCTCTGTTATCCGGTCAGTTCTTCAGCATGCCCCGACCGACCAGGTATATGATCACAGCAATCATCAGAAGAAAGGCGCCCAGGATGAACGCCGACGCCGCCGGACCCGTGACCAGCGAAAGAAGCAGGTGAACGCCCCACAGAATCAGGCTCAATCCGCCCAGCGCCAGGAAAACGGCAGCCAGGGCGATCACCAGCCACGCCAGAAGTTTGGACAGCATGTCGCGATACAGTTCCGTCAATTGGCGAAGCTGGCAGTTAATGAGATCGTCCAGAATTTGGCTGACGTCCTTGGCGATGGCAACGATATCCTGAATTCTACCCATGATTGCGCCTTCCAAGCAGAGCGGCCGTCAATGCTCCTACGCCGAACGAGACGGCCATTGTAGTGAACGGTCTTTTGCTGGCTGCCTCGCGCGATACTTTCATGGCGCTGCCGCATTTTTCACAAACCGTTTCGTTGATTCGCGATATCCTGTTGTGAGCACTGGTCCCAAAGTCTGCCATTGCAGCCTTAAGCCGTTCTCTCGTTTCGCTCAGTTTTTCCTGGCTGAAGTGACCAACATCCGTCATCGTCGAACTCAGATAATCCCGGAATTTGTTGAGATCGCTTTTCAGCGTTTCAATGTCTTTCTCCAGTGTAGTACCCATGCTTCACCATACCCTTTCTCGATTGATTTACTGTCCTTGTGTGTTTCTCATCTGCTGTTCAGAAGAAACTCATTACCAGCAACACTATGAAGATCACTATAAAGATGAAAAACAGTATTTTGGCGATCCCGGCCGAAGCCGCCGCCACGCCTCCAAATCCGAACACGGCGGCGACCAGGGAAATTATTAGAAAAACAATCGCCCATCCCAACAGTCCCATAGTTGTTCCCCCTGTTCACGTATCGAACGCCGCCGCTTGCATCAGACCAGTCCTCGGCTCGTTATTTGCCGCCGGCTGTCATCGCCTCTTTTGCCTCGGCAAGGCGTTCGGCCGCGAACTCCCAATTGGCCAGCTCCATAAAGTTATCGACCCATTCGCCGCGGTTATTCTGGTACTTCAGATAATAGGCATGTTCCCACACATCGCAAACCAGAAGCGGCTTCACACCCCATATCGTCAGGTTCTGATGCTTTTCGCACTGCAGGATGAGCATTTTCTGCGACATGGGCTCGAACGCCAGAATACCCCAGCCGCTCGCCTCAACGGCCTTGGTCGCCGCGGCGAATTGCGATTTCGCGTTGGCCGCTGAACCAAAGCTCTGCTCAATGGCCGATTGGAGTTCCCCAGGCATTTCGCCGCCGCCTCCCGGCTTCATTGAATGCCAGAACAGCGTGTGCAGAACATGCCCGCTGCCGTTGAAGGCCAACTCGTTTGACACCGCCTGTATAGACGAATAGTCGTTGTTCTTGCGCGCGTCCTCCAGCTTGGACAATGCCGCATTCAGCTTCTTGACATATCCAGCATGGTGCTTGTCGTGGTGAATTCTCACCGTCTGTTCGTCATAGAGCGGCTCAAGCGCATCATAATCGTACGGCAGATCCGGAAGGATGTATTGGCCCTCTTCAAAACCCTTCAACTCGCCCCAATGCAACATGTTTTTCCCCTTTCCGCTGAAATGTCTGTTTTCACCGTTTCTTCTTGCAGCAAAACTGGTTGCCGATCCGGCGACAACTGCAGCAGAGGCAATTATCTGCAGCACGTCACGCCTTGTTACACTGCCCGGCTCGTTCATCCGCCCCTCATCTCCTGCAACGATAACGTCTCACGCGTCCAATGGCATATTGGACTTTGCGTCTAAACCCGGTCGCAGCCTGTTCAGTCAAACCTCAGACCCCCGGTCCTAACCCCCTTACACCTTTGCATTTCGGTGAACGCCTCGCCTCACTTTAGCAGTGTTTTTGAGCCCTTGGTCGCCAGGGTGTGCTTGCAGCTTGCGCAAGCGCAAAAAAAGAGGCGCCCGCCATGGGACGCCCCTTCTGGTAACAAGCTGTTTGCGCTTGAACGCGCGAATCAGCGGACGAACTTAATCGCGTCGGCACACGTGCTGGCCGGAGCCGGCTGCGACGTGATGCTGACGTTGTACGCGTTTCCGGCTCTGAAACTGTACCGCCCGATGGCGTTCCAGCGGCCCGCGTTCTGCAATTGGTTGACGGTCACCTTTGCCGTACCGCCGTCATGGGCGATCTCGACGGGGACCGACGTGCTTCTCGACGGCCAGTCGCTCCACCACATCGACAAGGTGTATTCGCCGGACGATGGCGGTACGAAGGTCCAGGTGTACTGGTCGCCATCTCTGCTCCACACCGAATCGGAACCATATGGATTACTGCCGCCCGAAACCTCCCAGGTGCCTGTATATGAAGTACCCGGGTCGCCGTTGTCGATGATGACTTCGATAGACTTCTTCTGCTCCGACCATGTGGCTGCCTGCCCGATCTGCTCGGCAGTCAGCGCGCGGTCAAAGACGCTCACTTCGTCGATTAGGCCGTTGAAGGCCCTCGTCAGGTTATATTCCCTGATTCCAATGACAAGGGGTCGGCTCATTGCAGCGGGCGGCGATGCAGTATACTGATGAGTCCCGGCGATCCTGCCATCCACGTAGAAGCTGACGGTCCTGGCGGCCTGATCATAGACCACCGCCACATGCTGCCAGCGGTTCAGCACGACAGCATTGGCGTTCGAATTCACAAGTTGCCCGCCATAAACAACATACGACAAGGCGTTGCTGTGCTGATTCACGAAGAACGAAAAACCCGAACTATTGTTGCCCTTGTCCACGATCCTGCCGTAGCCATCAGCCCCGAACGAAGCAGGGTTAATCCAGGCCGTGATGGTAAGGCTGCCGGTGAGATTCAGCGAACCGTCGGCGCCGCAGGCTACGTACGAGTTCGAACCGTTGAAATTCAACGCGCCGCCGGAGTGACCTGCAGCCCAGGCGGGTCCGTTCCGCAGCGTGCCGACATTGTTCTTCGACGACGAATCGCCTGCCGTGCTGCCGCTCATCTCGTCGAAACGCCACCACCCGACCAAACCATCGGGGGCCTGCACGACCTTATTCACCGTGATCGTAATCGTCTCGAAATCTTGAATCGCGCCCTGGCTCGCGGAAAATGTGACTTTGTAAGTGCCCGCAGTGTTTTCACCCGCTTTCCAGGTGAACACGTCGCCGGTGAGGTCGGGGTTACCTGGCAGATTGTGCTCGTGAATCTGCAACGTTACGCCGGGCAATGCAGTCTCCAGCTTGAAGGACAGCGTGGCGCCTTCGTCAACCTCTTTGTCGCCGACCGGACGCAGGGCAAACGGAAAATCCTCGCTGTGAATTGTGCCGATGGTCTCGGCGTCAAGGGCGCAATTGTATACACGCACTGCACTGATATCTCCGTGGAACGCCCTGCTCAAATCCTGCCGCCGCATGCCTATAGCAAGAGGGCTCGTAGAGGAACTTGCCGGCGCCGTGGCATAGTCGCTCGAACCCGCCGGTTGTCCGTTGACGTAGAAGCGAACCCGCTTGGCTGCGTTGTCATACACGACGGCGACATGCTGCCACTGATTCAGCGCGACCACGTTACTGTCGGATCTGGCCAGATTTCCTCCATAGACCACGTAAACCAGCGACCGGGATTCCTCTTCGAGGAAAAAGGAGAAACCGCTCGAACCGCTGCCCTTGTCGACGATGCGGCCATAGCCATCTTTGCCGAAACTTGCCGGGTTGATGCTTGCCGTAATCGTCAGGCTGTCCGTGAGATTCAGACTCGAGGCGGTTCCACATGTCACATAGTCGTCTACGCCGTCGAATGTCAATGCGCCGTAACCCGTCCATTGCGGGCCGTTCACCAGCGTGCCCGTGTTCTTGTTTGCCGACGAGTCGGACGCGACCGTCCCTGAATTCTCGTTCAGTTTCCAAAAGGCCTTCAGAACTGAACTCATGTCCGCTACTGTTATCGTTATCGAAGCGTTTGAAGTAAGGCCGCCGTCATCCGTGACCGTAAGCGTGATCGTGTGCTGTCCCACGCTCAGGTCCACCTCCGGGTTAACGCCCGAAGCTATCGTGGTGGTGCCTTTTTTCCAGACGTAGCTTACAATCTTGCCGTCCGGATCCGATGACGCCGAACCGTCGAGCATGACCTTCTCTGAGCCGTTTCCATCCATATCGACCACCGTCCGGTCAACCCCGGCGTTGGCCACCGGAGGAGCGTTTACGGGCGTGGTGCCGTCCCCGCCGGAACTGCTGCCGCCGTATTCGTAACAGCCCGAGTCGGCTCGCCCAACCCTTCCATGCTTGAGCATGTCTGTCGCCGGTGCCTGACTGTCAACGGCATAGTTGATGGCCGGAGACGTTGAAGCCAACTGGTAGGGGTAACCGTTGGTATACGGATACTTCGCCGCGCCCGAACGGAAGAAGCCCGAATTGAAATTCACACCGCCGATTCTGTTAGTGCCGCTCGACGAGAAGTTATCGTAATAACATACCCATCCGCAACCGCTCGAGGCCAACTGCCCAAAGACATTGCCCCCGTGGCGAATCCGCGGCCACTTGCTCGTGCTTTCCAACTGAAATCTGCCGGTGACCACGTTGTTGTAGATCGACAGGCCGGATCCGTCGGCATTGCTGGCGAATGTAATTGTTACATCGCCCACAAACGTGTTGTTACGTATGATATTGTTGGGTCCGACGTCAATGAACTCCGTCCACCACTGGACGCCGGGGAAGTCGGGCATCACATAGACCAGGTTGTTTTCCACCAGCATGTTCTGGTAACCGTTGGCCCCGGCCCATGACTGATAGAAGCGGATCGGCCGCGTATTGCCGTAGTTATAGATGATGTTGCCGCGGATGACTGTGTTGTGGCTGTGAATCGAAATGCCGCTGCCATGCACGCTCGGATTCCAGTCCGCCCGCTGGTCATGCACGATGTTGTATTCGAGAACGTAGTTCTGTCCGCCGCCCGTCCGAAGTCCGCTGCTGATGATATCGTGCACGTGGCACCCGCGAACTGTGATCGTGTCGCTGCTTTCCAACTGCACTGCATGCGCATTCTTGCCGCCGTAATAGATTTCGCAATTCTCAATGAGGACGTTCTTGGCGCCCCTTGTGAATATATTGGCGTACGTCGGACCCGCTCCTCCCGAGCGGCCGTGCGCCTTGCAGTTGATTATTCTTACGTACTGTCCGTTCTCCACCTTGAAGCACGAATCGTCAGAACCGGTGTTCTCGACGTCAACTCCTTCAATCGTGATGTAGAAGTTGGTGCTGCCGCTGAAGAAGATACGCGAAAAACAGGCCGAATAAGGAGCGCTGCCGGGATTGTTGCGATAAGTAATATAGCTGCCGCTCGTTCCGCGTCTGTCACTGGACGTGAAGGTTACCGAACCGTAGTTGCCCGGCATGAGGTTCACGATGTCGCCGGCGCTGACGGATGTCTTGGCCTTGTTGATTGTTCGCCATGGGCTCGATGACGAACCGCTGCCCGAATCGTTGCCGGTCGACGGGTTGACGTAATAGGTTGCGGCGCGCGCTCCCGACGTCCATACCATCAAGGCCGAGATTACACACAGAATGGCCCAACCCAAACGAGATTTGCCTGTCTTCATTGATGTTTGCTCCTTGTTGCATGATCGTTCATGGCTTGTCATGTCATTGTTGCACGGTGCAATCTGTTCGTGGTTACCTTTCAGTTCCATCAACAACCTTTCCACACAAACACAGATCATTCCTGGCGACCACGCGCCGCCAGCAGACTGTTCAATTCAAAACAATCGAGTGAAGAAAAAGTATCGCCGTTTTCCTGTTACAAAGATGTTTTCACACTTTGCGTTTCATGCCGCCCCGTCCCTTAGTGAGGGGTTGATGCTTTGCCGCTCCCCCGAAGAAAGCTGCTGTAATAGCCATGCTGTACATCAACCGAGCCTTCGCGCCAAGTCTAACAAAGTCATAGCGGTAAAGGGGGAAAAATCTGGAAGTTGGGTTAACCCTTTTGGGTTAGCTTTTTCGGGGGGGTTTCCGCGCAGGGACCGGGCGGAATCAACAATCGCCGTTTTCGCCTGTGCGACTTGTACGCATTGTCTAATAACAGCACCGCCTCTGCTGCAAGTTGCAGCAGAGGCGGTGCAAACATACCATTCAAGAACCTGTCTGCCGCAGTCCCCCTCGGCAGAAGATCAAATCAGTATTCACGGCTCTTCGTAATGCCGGGCTGCGGCATTGGGTACTTGCCGTCGGGTCCGGGCTGCAAAGGCGCCGGCGAATCAGGCGTCAATTTGTCCAGCCCGGGCGCAATCTCATGATCGGAGTTAAGGATCTGATCATAAGTAATCTCCTGGCCTGTATGTGCCGCCATGCGGCCCATGCTCGTCACCAGACTCGCCTGCACGCCCGGCTCCGTCTCGTTGTAGGGCGTGTCGCTGCGGATCGCATCGACAAGATCGTTCCATTCGTTCTGGTACGGATTGCCCTGGTCCCGCCGAACTCTCGACTCCCAGATCATGTTCTCCGGCGTCATGATCTGGTTCTTGTACGTGCTCGACGGCATCCCGCAATCGCCGCTCTTTGATACGATCGCCGAACCTTTTGTCCCGTGGGCGTAGCTGGAGTAGATCTCCGCACAGCCGGTCATGCAGCGACCGTCCAGCAAAAACTTGCTGCCGTCGGCATAGGTATACTCCACCGAATAAGTATCGAAATTCTGGTCGACGAAGGGAACACCCTGTGCATTCACCTTGTAATGCCGCCCGCCAAGGGCCTGCGCCTTCACCGGCCAGGCGTTCTTCATCCATCCCTGATGATCGATCAGGTGGATGTAGAAGTCGCTGTAGTTGCCGCCGCTGGCCCAGAGAAAGCTGTGGAACCGCTGCACCTGGAACATCAGGTCGCTTATGCCGGCCGGTTTGACCGTAGAATTGAAAAACCCCACCGGTCCGTGCATGCGGTAGCCGCGCTGCAGAATGATTTCACCGATCTCACCATCCTGAATACGTTTTTGCAGTTGCTCCAGCGCCCGGCTGTGCCGGCTCATCAGACCCACACCGACCTTAAGGTTCTTGGCCGATGCCTGTTTGCCCAGTTCAAACATCCGCCGGCTGGTAGGTCCGTCAACCGTCACCGGCTTCTCCATGAAGACATTAAGGCCCTTCTTGATTGCATAGCCAAAGTGCACCCATCTGAAAGCGGGAGGCGTACCGAAGATCGCGATGTCCCCCGGACTCAGACAGTCCATCGCATGTTTGTAGCCGTCAAACCCCAGGAACTGCCGATCCTCAGGCACATCAACCAAATCGGGCTGCGCCCGCTTGAGATTATTGTAGCTGCCCTTGAGCCGATGCTCGAACACGTCCGCCATAGCCACCAGCTTCACCGGGCCCTTGTTCACCGACATAGCGTCATTGGCCGCACCCGAACCTCGACCCCCGCAGCCAATCAGCGCTATTTTGATTGTGTTGTTCTCTGCGGCGTAAACGCCTGGCGCGATCCCCGCCAGTGCAGAAACAGCGGCGATCTGGCCGGTATGTTTCAGGAATTCTCGACGCGACGTACTCTTTTCACTCATCTCGCTCATATCCATTCTCCTACTGATTTGATGGTTGCCCTTGTAAGGCCGGCCATGGGGCTGCATCGCCCCTGCCGTATGGGACTGTTACTATTATAAGTATGACCTGTGTATTTGCAAGTGCATTTTCACGATATAACATAAAACTGAGTCCATAAAACCCCACGAACTTACGGGTCGACAAAACCAAACGGCGGCCGCGGCGTAACATGAAGTTGATCCAAAGACAGGCTTTTTCCGATTTTACGCTTGAAAGTACGCCTGCGACTCCGTAAAGTCAGGGGTTCCTGATGCACGGCAGGGGTATCCTCGCCCTGAGCGGATCGTATTGTGATGTAGAATATGTTTGAAGCACTAACCGACAAATTTAATAATGTATTCCGTTCCCTGTCGGGTCGCGGGCGCATAACCGAGGCGAATATATCCGACGCCATGCGGGATGTCCGCAAGGCCTTGCTGGAAGCCGACGTTAATTACCACGTCGTCAAGCAGTTCTGTAAGGATTGCCAGCAGGCCGCAATGGGCGCCGAGGTTATAAAGAGCCTGCACCCCGGCCAGTTAATGGTGAAAATCGTCCATGACGAACTCGTCAAGCTCATGGGCCCTGTCGATACCCGCATCCATTATGTTGCCCCTGGCCCCACTGTCGTAATGCTCGCCGGTCTGCAGGGCGGCGGCAAGACAACTACCGCGGCCAAACTCGCCCGCTACATCGCCGGCGAAGGCAAGAAGCCGCTGCTGGTCGCCGACGACCTGCAGCGCCCCGCCGCTATCGACCAGTTGATCACACTTGGCGAGCAACTGGAAATCCCCGTCTACAGCGAACGCATCAAGGATGCCGTCAAAGTCGCCCGAAACGGTATCAAACACGCACGAGAAACAGACCGTGACGTTGTGGTCCTCGATACCGCAGGTCGCCTCCACGTGGACGAGGAGATGATGACGGAAATCTCCAACGTCGCAAGAGCGGTCACACCACATCAGATATATCTCGTCTGCGACGCCATGACGGGCCAGGATGCCGTCAACAGCGCAAAGGAGTTTAACGAACGCCTTGAACTCGACGGCGTCATCCTAACCAAACTCGATGGCGATGCCCGCGGCGGTGCCGCGCTGAGCGTAAAGGCCGTCACCGGAAAACCCATCAAATTCATAGGTGTCGGCGAAAAGCTGGACAATATCGAGCCTTTCCACGCCGACCGCATGGCCGGCCGAATCCTCGGAATGGGCGACGTCGTCAGCCTGGTCGAGAAGGCCCAGAAGGAATTCGACGCCGATGAAGCCGCCAAGCTGCAGCAGAAAATGGCCAAAGGCAGCTTTGGATTCGATGATTTTCTCAAGCAAATGCAGGCTGTTCGCAAGATGGGCGGCATGGCCGGCATGCTCAAGCTGCTGCCCGGCATGGGTCAGCAACTGGCCGACATGGATATGGACGAACGCGAGATCGACCGAATGGAGGGCATCGTCCACTCGATGACCCCCGACGAGCGGCGCAACCCCGATATCATCGATGCCTCGCGCCGGCGCCGTATAGCCAAGGGCTCCGGCAGGGACCTGACC